>MVRB01000097.1 GCA_002067635.1 Methanomassiliicoccales archaeon PtaU1.Bin030
AGATCGGCCGCCATCCTGGTGACGTCATGTTCCCTGCCGAACAGATTGGCGCTTATCTCCAGGGTCTTCCTCCGGGTCATGGCCTCATCGGTATAGCCCACAGTGTGGATGTACTCGTGCAGGAGGATGTGGAAGCAGTAGGAGTTGTAGAGGTGCGGCTGCTCCCGCTTGATCCTGTTCATAGGGCCCTTGTTCATAACTATTATGTTTGTGGCAAGGGGATGGAACCCTCCGACCCAGCCCTCGGGCCGCCCACCCAGCTCCGCGATGCCCAGCATAAGGCCTCCACGCGACAGGCCTAGCTGCGAGCTCACAGCATCCTTCACAACCTCGAATATGTCCGCCAGGCCCTTGGCCTGCTCCAGCCTGGCAGGGTACTTGGAACCTGAAGTTGTTAACTCTTTGTTCACGAGCTATATCGAGGTTCGCCCACTAGATATACTTTTTCTCTGGTCCTCGATATTTGCCCATCCCGACCGGCTCATGGTCTCCTTTAGCTCCCACGGTCCTTACCATGTGGTATATCAACGGGCGAAGATATTTGTCCCACCGTGTTCAGAAGCATGAGGAGGAAAGGGCAGGAGCTCCCGGAAGAGGAGTGCAAGGAGATCCTCAGCTCTTGCTCCACGGGAGTCCTGGGCTTGATGGGGGCGAATGGTTATCCTTACGCCGTCCCCCTCAACTACGTTTACGCTGATAGAGCGATCTACTTCCACTGCGCCAAAGAAGGCCACAAGATCGACTGTATACAGAACGACGAAAGGGTCTCCTTTTGCGTGGTTCAGCGGGACAAGGTCGTTCCCGAAATGTTCGCCACGGACTACAGGAGCGTTATCGTCTTCGGTAGGGCGATGATCGTCACGGACGACCTGGAGCGTCGACGGGCATTGCTCCTGCTGAACGAAAAGTACTCCCCTGGCCTCCCCGACGAGGGACGCAAGGAGATCGAGAGGTTCTGGAGCGCTGTCTGCGTTGTGGTGATGAAGGTTGAGCACATGACCGGGAAGGAAGCGAAACGGAGCGTGAGAGAGCGCAGGGGAGTCTGACCGCCCGCACTCTTGACGGTAAGATGGGGTGCTGCTGGACACCCGGTAACCTGCTCGGCATCGTTATCTAGCCGGACCTCATAGCCGTGGCGTGCGCAAGGACCTTCCCCTGCTGGCCATGGCCGCCATCTACCTCTTCGTGCAGACCGGGGCCATCTTCCTAGCCCCTCTGTTCATGCCCGAGTTCTCGGCCTTCCCCGAGCCCAACGATCCTATCAACCCGTTCATCTACATCTTTCTGGTGCTGGTGATGACTGGCATTATACTTATCCTGATAAAGTACGGCAGGAAGCGGATCGTTCAGTCGATCTTCTATGTCAGCATCTTCATCACCATGCTCTATGTGTTCATCCCACTGTTCCTTCTCGCGGACCAGGAAGGCACCTTGGCCCTACTGGCGTCCCTCGCTTTGGCAGGGGGCCTGATGTACCTGCTGGTGAAGAGAGGGGAATGGTACGTGATCGACGGCGTGGGCCTTATCATCGCCGTAGGTGTTACGGCCATCCTCGGCATGTCCTTGGGGATACTACCGGTCATCATCCTCCTTATCATCATGGCCGTCTACGATGCCATCTCGGTGTACAAGACCAAGCATATGATCACCCTCGCGGAGGGGGTATCCACGATGCGCCTGCCGGTCCTGTTCATCGTCCCTCAGAAGGAGGGCTTCTCCATGGACAATGTCGTGAAGAAAGGGTCCATACTGCCGAAGAACGACGAGCCCAGGGACGCGTTCTACATGGGTCTCGGCGACACCGTCATCCCAGGACTGCTGGCGGTCTCTGCGTCGTTGTATCTGCCGCAGAGCGCATCCCTCCTCATGACGGCCAACCTGTGGGCGGCCGCCGGAGCCATGATCGGCGGGCTACTCGGCTACCTGGTGCTGTTCCGTTACGTCCTCCGTGGTCGACCCCAGGCTGGACTTCCCTTCCTGGATACGGGGGCCATAGCAGGATATCTGATCGCCTACGCCCTTGCATACGGTGAGATAGGGCTGGGGATGCTGGGGCTGTCCTGAGAAAAAAATAATCAGGTGAGGCAGCCATAGGAGGTGCCATGAAGTTCCTGGTACTTTCTGACATACATGGCAGGGATAAGGTGGCGTCCTGGGCTCTGCGTCTTGCTGAAGAGCATGATGTCGATGCCTACCTGGTCCTTGGAGATATAACGCACTTCGGTCCGGCATCCTGGGCCTCCGAGTTCCTGTCCCGTCTCGACCGGCCCACCTACGCCATACCTGGCAACTGCGATCCGCCGCTGGTATGCTCGGAGATAGAGCGGCAAGCGACTCTCCTGCATGCCAGGAAGGTGATGTTGGAAGGTGAGGCCTTCATCGGCCTTGGAGGCTCGAACCCCACCATTTTCGAGACGCCCTTCGAGATGGAGGAGGAGCAGATAGAGGGCGCCCTGAGGCCCCTCATGGAGAGAAGGGCAGTGATGGTGCTTCACGCTCCTCCTCTGGGCTTCAACGACAGGATTCCCTCGGGTGCGCATGTGGGAAGCGAGGCCATACTCAAGCTGGTGAAGGAGTATCGGCCCAAGGCCGTCCTCTCCGGACACATCCACGAAGACCGCGGCATCATGGAGAAGGATGGCACGGTGTTCATGAACCCCGGCGCCGCCAAGGATGGTTGCTCGGGCCTCATGGAGATCGACGGAGAGGTGCGGATG
>MVRB01000098.1 GCA_002067635.1 Methanomassiliicoccales archaeon PtaU1.Bin030
AGTGCGGGGGCAAGATGAAGTACCGTAAGGACCACTTCATCTGCCAGTGCGGGGAGGTCGTGGAGATATGGTGACCTCGGTCCGCGTGATTTTCGAGGGTTGGCTGCATAGGAAGGACGACGTTCTCCTGGAAGCCCACTCCACCTCGACCCTGGTGGTGACCGAGGGCCACAAGGTCCTTGTGGACACTTCCACGAAGGAGCAGCGGGCCCCTCTGCTCCAGGGCCTGAACGCAGCAGGTCTTAGGCCAGAGGACATAGACATTTTGATCAACACTCACCTGCACCGGGACCACACCGGGAACAACGACCTTTTCACCTCAGCATTGAAGATGGCGCGCTCCGAGGAGCGCCCTGACGCCTCCTTCATGTGCATCACCGAGGATGCGGAGGTATTGCCAGGGATAAATCTGATGCACACGCCTGGGCACAGCAGGGGGTCCATGAGCGTGGTGGTCGAGACCGATGACCGTCGATATGTCATAGCCGGTGATGCCATCCCCACCAGGGACAACCTCGAGAAGTGGAGGCCCCCCATGATAAATTACGATAGAAGCGTCGCCCTGGACAGCATGCGACGGATAGCGGAGATAGCGGACGTGATAGTCCCTGGGCACGGGAATGCTTTCGAGCCCGATCCCTCTTCATGGAAGAAGCGATAATTTTATTCCTATGAACGTTACATGGTTCCGGTCGGATATCGATGACAGTACCTAACGCGCTCTACCTGGACTGCCCCTCGTGCGGCGAACATGCCGTTCATGAGGTCCTTAGAGGAAAGCTCAGCAAGAAGCAGGACAGCATGGAGGCGACCGTGAAGTGCCAGGATTGCGGTCACACCTACTCCACGGTGGTTAGGGAACCTGAGGTGCTCAAGGTGCCCATCATCGTCTCCGAGCTGGGTAACTCCAAGAAGGAGGAGATCGAGCTGGAGGCCGGAGAGCTGCTCAGCCTGGGCGACGAGCTGTACCTGGGGGAGACGCATCTCCTCGTTACTGGCCTGGAATGCGACGGACGTAGGGTGGAGAAGTGCGATACTAAGGACGTCTCCACCATCTGGGCCAAGAAGTTCGACAAGGTTATCGTGAAGATATCCATCAACAAGAACACCCGGACGATAGCCTCGCAGATCGAGGCCATGCCCGATGAGGAGTTCTTCGTGGGGGATATGATGACCGTGGGCAAGGAGAGGGTGGTGATCCACAACATCCGCTCCAAGGATGGGACCGTAAGGCGGGGAAGCGTGCCCGCCCGGGACATCGTGAGGATATACACCAAGGCGGTGCGGACCACCAGCTATTGAGGAGAGATGTACGAGAAAGAGCGCCTGGAGATGGTGGAGAGGCTGGAACGGACAGGGTTCGTCACCAACCGCCAGGTCCTGGACGCGATGAGGAAGGTCCCTAGGCATGAGTTCCTCCCCCGTCAGCTGTGGCCGTGGGCCTACGTGGACAATGCCCTCCCCATTGGCAGCGGCCAGACGATCTCCGCTCCACATATGGTGGGATACATGCTGGAGGTGCTGGACCTACATCCCGGCCAGAAGGTCCTGGAGATCGGCACAGGCTCCGGCTATCACGCCGGACTGGTGGCGGAGCTCGTGTACCCCGGAGGCCAGGTGATCTCTCTGGAAAGGATACCTGAGCTTGGCGACCAGGCCCGGAGGACCCTGGTGCGCCTTGGCTACGGCGATCTGATCAGGGTCGTGATCGCCGACGGCACCGAGGGGCTGCCGCAGGAGGCGCCCTTCGACCGCATCCTGGTGACCGCAGGCGGTCCCAGCGTCCCCCCGCCGCTCAAGGACCAGCTGGGGGAGGAAGGCATCCTGGTCATCCCGGTCGGCGGCAGGACATACCAGCAGCTGACCGTGATCAAGAGGGATGGGGACAAGTTCGAAGAGAGCGCTCTGGGCCTGGTGACCTTCGTGCCTCTCATCGGTCAGCACGGGCACAAGACCAACTAACGCCCTAGTATCAGAGGGAGCACGTCCGTCAGGTTCCTTGAGCGTAGAACCACATCAGCGTTCCTCTGAACCTCGTCGTCGATGGGATTGAAGGCTATGGAGAGACCAGAGGCGCCGAACATGCTGACGTCAACGAAGCTGTTGCCGATGGCAACGGTGCGCTCCTCCGACACTCCGAAGCTCTCCTGGAAGCGCTGCAGGGCCCTCCTCTTGTTAGTAAGCTCGACCCGCAGTACCCCTTCGCCGGTCAGACGCCCCCTGTCATCGCAGGCCAGACTGTTGGCGATATGGTCGTCGAAGCCGTTCTCCTCGGCTATGCGCCTTGCGGCCATGTCCAGGCCCCCGCTGATGATAACGCAGCGTATGCCTCGTTGATGCAGAGCGTCCACCGTGTCCTTGATCCCTGGGATGATGGGGACCGGCCTCAGGATCTCATCGATATCATGGACGCTGACGTCCTCCTTCAGGGCCATCCACAGCTCGATGTCCCGGCGCATGAACTCCAGGTCGTCGATGCGCCCCTCGATGTAGTCTATCAAGGACGCCTCGTTGTTGACCCTGAAATGCTCGTGCACCCAAGTCCAGGAGCTGGTGTAATCGACCAGGACACCGTCCATGTCGAACGCCACAAGCCCAAACTCGCAGTCCATGTTGGGAACACCATACAAAGGTTATTAATGACCTTTGGTGTTGAATTTGGGGATGATAATCCTCCTCGGTGTGGGGCATGTCTTCGATATAGCTGACCAGGTGAAGGGGCTGATCGAGAGGGAGCATCCCGATGCGGTCTGCGTGGAGCTGGACCGGGCCCGCTACCATGCCCTTCAGAACCCTGGAGGTAAGCCCAGAGGGCAATTGACATACCGCCTCCTTGCCAAGATGCAGAAGCGACTGGCCCACCAGTACGGGGGCGAGGTGGGCGCGGAGATGCTGGCGGCGACCCGTGCAGCCCAGTCCATCGGCGCCGCGGTGCTCCTCATCGATGTTGATGCCAACGAGACCTTCACCCGGCTGAACCGGGAGATGCCGTTCATGGAGAAGCTCAAGCTGGGCCTCTCGGCGCTGTCCTCCATGTTCATCAGCCGCAAGAGGATGGAGGAGGAGGTTGTCAGCTTCGAGGAGAACGGGGACATCTACCTGCAGGAGATGCAGGAGCAGTTCCCCACGCTCAAGAAGGTGCTCCTCGACGACCGTAACGCGCTGATGGCCAAGCGCATCGATTCCGCCGCCTCAAGATATCCGATCGTACTGGCGGTGATCGGCGACGGCCACGTAGAGGGCATAACGGAACTACTGGACAGGGACGACATCAAGGTCTACCGTCTGAAGGACATACGCAGCGACGGCCAGCCCTCCTCACCGCGCCAGGTGCAGAGCAACGCCGAGGTCCGCTTCCACTTCGAACGTTCGCTCCAATAGCATGGTTTTTACGTCGGTGGGGCATACTGGTCAGCGTGCGCGTCACCCTCCTTTCCTATACCCAGAACGCTGAGAGGCTATGCGCCTCGGCCGCCCACTCCTGCTACTCCAGCAAGGGCGCTAGCGATCTCATGGAGGAATGGGACGAGAGAAAGGGGGCCAGATGGCTGAGCGTACCTCTGGCCTCAGGGCACCATTCCGTGATCGAGCATGCCTGCTACACCTTCTCCATAGAGGGAGTGTCACGATCTCTGACTCACCAGCTGGTCCGCCACCGCCTCGCCTCCTACAGCCAGATGTCACAGCGATATGTGGACATGAAGAACGCGGATTACGTGGTCCCGCGGTCAATATCCTCGGATCCCTTGCTCGAGGAAAGCTACCGCGCGCTCATGGAGCGTATCTGGGAGGAGTACAGGGAGCTTTCAAAGAAGGTGCCGGTGGAGGATGCCCGCTACGTCCTTCCCAACGCCTGCACCACCAACATCACCGTCACCATGAACGCCCGGGAGCTGTGGCACTTCTTCGAGCTACGCACCTGCAGGAGGGCCCAGGAGGAGATACGCGAGGTCGCAGATCAGATGCTCTTCCTGGCCAGGGAGGCGTCACCACTAATATTCAAGGACGCCGGACCGCCCTGCATCTCCAAGGGCAAATGCCCCGAGGGCAAGATGTCCTGCGGGAAGCCGCGCAAGGAGCTACGGGCGCTGTGAGGCTCTGACCGCCATAGGTCCTTCGACGGCCTGAAGGACCGTCGCCCAATCTTCACCTCATTTTTCGATGTTCAGCAGGTCCTCGACTCTCTCGCACATAAAACGGTAGGAATCGCGTACCCCCTGGTTGTAGAATGCCGGCGCCATCTCATCGACGATGAAGTCCAGGAGCAGACCTGCCGCTAGGTCCCCTATCTCCTCCTCCCTGACGTTCATGAAATAGTACTTGATCTTCAAGATCAGGCGTTCTCTCTCATCTTTTTCGATGGTGATTTTCTGGACCTTGCGCATCGGGCACCAGGTCCCATATCCCCATATCCGTCCTTAATCCTAAGGGCCTTTCGATAGGTCGGTGATAAAGGGGAAAAGGTACGCCTTCCGCCCTCAACCACTGGCCACCTCAGATCGCTCCTCGGTCTGAAGCCTTGGAAGCGCGGATCGCACTGAAAAGGGTTAAATATGGACTCCGCCTAACCGCCTTGCTGCCTAAGGTGACACTCATGGGAAACATACGCCCTAACTATATCAAAAGGATCGCTCTCGAGCTCGTACAGAAGTATCCCACAGTATTCAACGCGGACTTCGAGAACAACAAGATGTTGGTATCAAAGCTGACCAATGTCGAAAGCATCATGATGCGAAACCGTATCGCTGGGTACGTCACGACGTACTGGCAGCACATGGAAAAGTAGGACGTTCGATACCTTTTTCTATTAACAAGATTGTGGGCCGGGCAATATGCCCCCTGCCGTTGAGGTAACGGCTCTTTCCCGGGTTTTCGTCGGCAAGAGCCCCGTAGTTGCCCTTGACAACATAGACCTGAACGTCGAGGAGGGCGAGCTTTTCGGCCTACTGGGGCCCAATGGTGCGGGGAAGACCACGCTCATAAAGATACTGTCCACGCTCCTGCTGCCCTCCAAGGGATCGGCCAGGGTCCTGGGGTACGACGTAGCCAAGGAGACCTCGAAGATCAGGCCCCTTATCAACATGGTGTCCGGGGGCGAGATATCCGGTTACGGGCTTTTGACGGTGCGGGAGAACCTGTGGATGTTCTCCCAGTTCTACGGGATCCCCGGGAAGGTGGCGAATGAGCGGATAGATGCCCTCCTCCACGCCTTCGGACTGGAGGACAAGGCCGATGTCAAGGTAAGGACCATATCCACCGGTCAGAGGCAGCGCATGAACATCATCCGGGGTTTTGTCACCGACCCCCGGCTGATCTTCCTGGACGAGCCGACGCTGGGCCTAGATGTTCAGACCAGCCGGGCCATAAGGGACTACATCCGCACATGGGTGCGGTCGCAGGTGGGCAGGACCCTGCTCCTTACCACCCACTACATGAGGGAGGCGGAGGAGCTGTGCGACCGCGTGGCCATCATAGATCGAGGGACCATTCTCGCCTGTGACTCCCCCGAGGGGCTGAAGAAGAGGATGAACAGGGCCTCGACCTTCGTCCTCGACACCACCCACTTCGACAGCTCAGTGATCTCCACCATCGCTGGCGTCAAGGGGGTGAGCGCGGAGGCCATGAGGGAGGGCCTGAGGATCAAGCTGGTCGTGGAGAACGAGTCCGCCATCTCCGATATAATATCATCCGTGGGCGCCGGCGGAGGGAAGGTGCTGGGCCTCAACAAGAGCGAGCCTACCCTGGAGGATGTGTTCATAAAGCTGGTGGGGAGGGGATTGGAGTAGTCGCCTGGGTGCTTAACGCTCGCGCCGCCTTCGGCCGGGCCTATCCTCGAGCCATCGGGGCCATCAGGGAGCCGTCATGGACCTTCTTCGATGTCCTGCTCCCTCTGCTGGGCATTGCGGCCTACATCTACTACTACCGGGCCCTCGGCGCCGATCCCGCGTTCGAAGGCTTCGTAGTTCTCGGCGGAGCGATGACAGCCTTCTGGCTCAACGTGCTGTGGGGGATGGCGGCCCAGCTGTACTGGGAGAAGGAGACAGGCAACCTCCAGCTTTTCCTAGTGACCCCCATGTCGCGCATGGCCCTGCTGGCGGGTATGGCCTTGGGGGGCATGTTCGCCGCGGGCATACGCGCCCTGTCCACCCTCCTGCTGGGGATCTTGCTGTTCAACGTAAACATGGTGGTGGTCGACCCCCTGCTGCTGGTGGCGGTTTTCATGGTGACCCTCATCGCCATATACGGGATGGGCATGATGTTCGCCTCCCTTTTCATGCTTTACGGTAGGGATGCGTGGAACATCTCCAACCTCCTGCAGGAGCCGATCTACCTGGTCTCCGGCTTCTATTTCCCTGTCAAGGCGCTGGGGCCGTGGGTCAGCCTGATCGCTGCGGTGATACCCATAACCCTGGGGCTGGATGCCATGCGCCAGGAGCTGTTCGGTCCGGTCGCCAACGGCCTGATGCCGGTCGTTTGGGAGCTGGCCATACTTGTCGTCCTGGCGGTGGCGTTCCTGGTAATGGCAAGGCGGTCGCTGGAGTACATGGAGGGTCTGGGCCGCAAGGAAGGGAGGCTGACCCTGCGATGGCAGTGATCTCACACCTTCGCACCCTGCGCCAGGCGGCTTGGCTGGGCTGGCAGATGGAATCGAACTGGACCAGACCTTGGCTGTTCATCATATACTCCATAGTCCGGCCCATTGCGGCCACCCTCATTCTGGTGGTCATGTTCCTGGTGATAAAGCAGGGCGTCGCCAACGACCCCCTGATGTTCACCTACACATACGTGGGGGCGGTTTTCTTCATGTTCGTGGCCCAGGTGCTACTGGGCGCCACCTATGTCATAATGGAGGACCGGGAGCACTATCAGACGCTGAGGCAGATCTACATCGCTCCCATCTCCCTTCACGTGTACATCATCGGGAGGTCGCTGAGCAAGGTGCTGCTCACCAGCCTTTCCGCGATCATATCCATGGCCTTCGGGCTGCTGGTCCTGAGGCTCCCCATCGATCTGCTGCGAGTGGACTGGCCCCTGTTCGCCCTCTCCATGTTGATAGGTCTGGGGTGCATACTGTCGATCGGCATCGCCCTGGCAGGGATCACCTTCCTCACCGCGAAGCACAGCACCGGCATCAACGAGGGGATAGGCGGGGTCTTCTACCTTTTCTGCGGCACGCTGTTCCCCCTTACGGTGCTACCGCCGTGGGGTCAGAGCATCGGGATGGCCATCCCCATCACCTACTGGTTGGAGCTGGTGAGGAGGTCCCTGTACCCGGCGGGGGGGATAGAGACCATCAGCGGGCTGGGGGAGTTCTCCAACCCCGCGATACTCCTCCTTCTGGCCGCCTCCGCCCTGGTTTTCCTCGGGCTCTCCCTTCTCATCTTCTGGTTCGCCGACCGCATGGCGAGGAGGGCTGGGAAGGTGGATATGACCACAACATACTGAACGGCAAGCTCAGCGGTAGGCCTCCCAGCCGCACCGGCACTTCTCCGTCTCCAGGCCACACGCTGGACAGCGCGGCTTATCCTCCCCAGACCTCTTTCCGGCAACGGGGACGGCGCTCTTCTTGAGCTCGATGAACCCCTCGGTCATGTCCACCATGATCGCGTTGAAGCACTCGGCGCACAAGCTCGCGGCGCCCCGGGGGCGCTCCTTGCTGCCGAGCCGGACGAACATAGCCCCTCTTACGATGGTCCCCCTGCATCGATGGCAAGCTCGTTTCCTGGAGGCGATGTCCACCCAGATAGCGTAGTCCCTGTCCATATGACCATTGGGGATGAGGGACCGGGCCGCTTATGGAGGTTGCGATTCTTCGTTAATAAAATATTTTTGAGAATTCGCGGCCAGCCCTGAGCTTGCAGAACGGTGATGATGCAAAAGGAATTAAAGGGGGAACTATTACAGGGGATTGCCCGAGTGGGGTAGCTTGGATATCCTAAGAGATTGCGGATCTTTAGACCCGGGTTCGAATCCCGGCTCGGGCGCTTCTCAAACCCACTAACGAAGCGCTTATCGGCCCTATGCACCATTTCTAACACAATGTCCCGTTACGGGCTACCCTACGATCCCCTTCCGCCGCTGCTCTCCTCCTCCGACATGGCTGTCAGACTCCGGGCCGCTCGTGAGCTGGACGGTCAGAACGTGGACCTCGCAGCCCTCAGGGACCTTCCCGCCGTGCGCAAAAAGGTCGCCAGACAGCAGAAGGACGGCTCCTGGCGTTACCCCGGGCGAAGGGCGGACGGGGCCACCAACTACGAGTACCTGGAGACCTACAGGGCATTGGGGGAGCTGGTAGAGCTGTACGCCCTGGACGATGCCCATCCCGCGGTGTCCAGGGCTGCGGAGTACCTGTTCACCCTGCAGACCGATGAGGGCGACTTCCGGGGAATATACGGTAAGGAGTACTCTCCCAACTACACCGCGGGGGTCCTGGAGCTGATGATCCACGCGGGCCTGGGGCATGATGAACGGGTCGAGAGGGGTCTGCGGTGGCTGCTGTCCTGCAGACAGACGGATGGAGGATGGGCCGCCCCGCTGCGCACCAGAGGCTGGAAGTTCCGCGACCCCCTTCCTGGTGGCAGCGAACCGGTACGGCCGGACACCACCAAGCCGTCATCCCATATGATCACAGGCATGGTGCTACGCGCCCTTGCCGCGAGCGATCTTTACCGCAGGAGGGAGGAGACCCTGAGGGCCGCGGCCTTTCTGGCCTCCCGCCTTCTCCTCCCGGACAGATATCCGGACCGCAAGGGCGTAGAATACTGGACCAAGTTCTCTTTCCCCTTCTGGTTCACCGACCTGGTGTCGGCCCTGGACTCCCTATCCTTGATTGGGATACCCGCTGACAATCCCTCCGTGGCCAAGGCCATGGAGTGGTTCTGCTCCCGTCAGCGCTCTGATGGGACCTGGCGCCTGCAGTACCTGAAGGGGGCGGGGATAAGCATCGACGAGTGGGTCCACTTCGCCCTATGTCGGTCCTTCCGCCGCTACTCGGACTGATCCAGCCTCTCCGGTTCCTCCTCTATCCCCACTGTGGTGACCATGTCCACCTCGCCCGGCGGCAGTATCCGGGCGATCTCCTCCTCAGGGACCTCGAACATCTTGGCGAGGAGGGAGGACGCCTTGGTCTTGGCCTTCCTCGCCGGCTCGATGATAACGTACCGGGAGGAGTGCGCCTGGACCGCGCCTAGCGGCCCGCACATGATCTTCCTCCCTCCTTCGTACGTGATCTCCCCCACCGCGAGCTGCAGCGGCAGGTGGTAGATGTAGTTCCTCTTGCCGCGGATGACGAAGGCCCCGCGGGGGACGAACTCCCCGGCCTGGGCCATCTTGCTCACCTGGTCAGGCAGCACCCAGTAGGCCGTGCCCTCGGTGGCTCCGGCCATCCACGCCTTGGAGTGGGCGATGGCAAAGGTGCACGCCTCTATCATCTCCTCCTCGCTGGCCTCGGCCCCGTTGAGTATTACCACGCTGGGAGCCCCGTGGACATCGGCGTGGGCGAAGCGCTCGGTGGCCTTGAGATGCTTCTTCACCAGCTGATCGTTGCTGTGCGCGTCCCTTCCGGCCAGGACCATCCTGCCCTCGGAGGTCAGGAACCACTTGTACCGCTCGAACCAGTACTCCTTGGTCTTGCGGACGGCGTGCTTCTCCGCCCTCCTACGACCTTCACCCTCCTTGAGCTTCTGTGCCAGGCGCCTCTCCGTCTCCTCGAGAGCGGTCTGAGCGCCCTGCATCTTTTCCTTGGCCTCCTTTCCCCTCTGGTAGAGCACGTTGGCGTTCCCCTCCACGCCCAGGGTATAGTCGAGGGTCACCTCCCGGCCCGCGATAACCGTGGTCACGGTGTGCTCCTTCGGGTCCACCCTCAGCAAGTTGGGCAACGCGGTCAGGGCCTCACGCGTCTGTTCCCAGTTCAGGCCTTCGCTTCTACCACGGACGACCCTCAGCAAGGCGTCCGTACCCATGTAGTCGGAGTAGATGGCCTCCGCCTGCTCGGCGAAGGCACGGGCCTCGGCCAGCTGCTTCTCGACCGCCGCCCCCTGCTGCTCTAGCTGGCGCACCAGTCGCTGGGTCTCGGGGTCCTCCTTCTCCCCAGTGAGCGGCGCCCTCTCTGTTATGTACTGATGGATACCATCGGAGAAGGTTCCATGCTCCCGCTGCTCCTTGTCTCCGTACTGCAGAAGAGGTATGGGTACCACGTCCACGGGCCTGCCCTCCTCGAGCACGACGCGGGGACGACGCCGGGAGGAGCACTCCTGGAGCAGAAGGGATAGGGATCCGAAGAGGCGGTCCACCTCCTCGGGCGACAGGCTCTTTGCTTTGCGGTCCTTGTCCACCCCCCCACGGAGGCAGGTCTCCTCGGCATACTGCCCCCCGAGGTTGATGGCGGTGGCGAGGGTCCTCACGGCATCCGATGTGGAGCCCAGGAAGGCCTTGCGGAACGATGCCGCGTCCATCCTCAGGGGGTTGAACCTGGAGGGCGGGAAGGCATACTCCAGGCCGGGGCGCACCTCTCGGTGGCGCCACTTCCGGGAGTACACCGAGTTGAGTATCTTTCCCCCGGACGCCAGTATGAGGTTGCCGTCCCCGAAAAGCTCTATGATCAGCTGGTAGGAGCTGGGTCCCTTCTCCAGGTCTAGCACCAGTATACGGTCGAACTCCTGCTGATGCACAGCGGCGATCCGAGCATTGGTGATGTACTTGCGCAGGTTCACCGCGAACTGGGAGGGCATGTCCGGTATGTCTGGCTTCTCCGGTGCTAGGTATAGCCACTTCATCTCCTGCAATACCAGCTCCTTCTTGCCCTGGCCCTGTGTGTTGATCCTCAGGAGGACGTTCTTGACGTCCCAATGGAACACCTTGTCCAGGTATCCGCCCACCAGGGACTGCATCTCCCCGGTCATGGCCAGGATGTCGAACGCGCTCATCTCTTCCTTCATCGTTCCCTGCTACCGTTCCAGGAAGATAAGCTTTGCTGACCCCAATAGGGAAAAAGGATTTGGCGGTCCGGTGAATATGGGAAGGTAATGATCACAGAGGTGAGCGAGGCCGAACTCCCCCTCATACTGGAGCTGCAGCGCGCCGCCTTCCGTCAGGAGGCCGAGCACGTGAAGGACCCCTTCATAAAGCCCATGACCCAGACCCTGGAGGAGCTGCGGGAGGAGCTGGCCACCAGCGTGTTCCTGAAGTACGTGGAGGATGGCGTCATCATCGGATCGGTCAGGGCCAAGGCGGTCGGTGGCACATGCTACATCGGCCGCCTGGTGGTGCACCCCGATCACTGGAGGAAGGGTATAGGCAGGTCATTGATGCGCGAGATAGAGGGACGCTTCCGTGACGTCCAACGGTACGAGCTGTTCACAAGGGAGGACCACGAATCCACTCGCCCGTTCTACCGCTCCCTGGGGTACACTCCTTTCAAGATAGAGAGGTACAGCAACACCCTGAGCTTCGTGTTCCTGGAGAAGCCCGTCCAGAAGGACGGCCAATAGCACAGGGCCGTTACACACCCCGATCGTAACGGAAAGAATAATTATAGCCGCTTGAATGTGGGGAGATACGTTGATCGACATCGAGGATGTGATCCTCCAGCGCATCGAGCAGATCGAGGAGGACGACGAGGAGCTCGAGACGGACTACGAGCTGATAGCACCCGATAACCGCGGGGTCATCACCGTTACCTACGACCTCCTCCCCATAGGGGCCGAGTTCGTGGAGTCTGATGTGAGCTGGTCCCGCGAGGATGCGGTGGACGAGTACAGCTTCGCAGCGGACGAGGGCCTCTACGTTGCAGTGATAGTTCCCAACGAGGCCTTCCTCAGCGTAAAGGAGAGACTGCTCCGAAAAGGCCGGATAGGCATTGACGTTTACAGCTACGAATCGCTGGGCATCCTATCCACTCCCATGGCTGGATGACCACCAGCCCGCGATTGCCAGCCGGGTCGAAACCTATATTAACAACTATCGAATTGATGGTGTCCATCCGCCACTGTGGCTTAGTGGTATAGCGACGCCTTGGTAAGGCGTAGGTCGAGGGTTCAATTCCCTCCAGTGGCTCCATCTTCATTCTCAATTATTACAAGCTTACTTTTAATACCGCGAAGCAAGATTGTCGCCCAACTCTAGCCGTGAAGGATGGGATTTGGGATGGGACGTGCTTTAGGGTTGATACTGGTAGCATTTGTTCTATTGAGCGGTTCAGCATTGCTAGGAAGCACGGCGACGGCGGCCCCGATGGTCACCTCCGGGTCCCTGCACCTCAACATCACCGCCCCTCAGTCCCCACCCACCCCCTACCTCCTGACCCCGTATGCCAACATAACATGGGAGGCGTACGATGATTCTTACAACATAACCGAGACCCTGGTCTACCTGGACGATGCCAACGCTGTGTCCACATCTCTCAACTGGGTGAACTTCACCGGCCTCTCCGATGGACGACACACTGTTACGGTATGGGTGATAAACGAGATCGGCTCGTCCGCTGAGAGCTCCGTCGTGTTCTACATCGATACCACTCCCCCGACCCTCCAGATAGTCTCTCCGAACAACGGCGATTACCTCAACAATTCCGATGTCACGGTCACCTGGCAGGCCTACAGCGCCGTGGGCATCGCCTACTACGAGATCAGGATGGACAGCGATCCGTGGTTGACCCCCATATCCTACTCCAGGTCCTCCAACACCTTCAGCAGCGTCGCCAACGGGCAGCACAATGTTACGGTGGTCGCCCATGACAGGGGCGGCAGGACCACCTCCTCCGTGATCAACTTCAACATCGATACCACCATCCCCACCGTAACCATCACCGCTCCAGGGGATGACGCAGGATTCAACCAAACCGGCGTCACCGTTTCATGGAGCGGTTCTGACGCAGGCAACAACCTTGTCGGCTACCAGATCTGGGTGGATGGCGTAAAGCTCACCACGGCCGTTCCCGGGGAGAACCACCTGACCAGCAGCTACTCCAAGGGATACCATACCGTGCGCATAGTGGCCATCGATGTCGCCAACAATACCGCCTCCGATGAGGTCACATTCCTCGTGGATACCGAGGTCCCGGCGATAATCGAGCGGTCTCCAGAAGGTGGAGATGTCGCCGTGGAAGCGGTCATCGAGGTCAACTTCACCAAGCTGATGGACCCTCTCGCGACGACCATACTTGTTCCAGGGGTCGACGGTTCCTTGGATTGGGAGGGGACGCTTCTGAGGTTCACACCCTCATCGCCACTGGCCTATGGGGCCACATATGCCGTCGTTCTCAACGCCAGCGATGCTGTGGGCAACGTGATCACCAGCTCCTGGACCTTCACCACCACCAACCTTGGTACCATCTCCGGCGTGATAACAGACATGGAAGGGAAACCGGTCTCCGGAGTGAAGGTATCTCTCGATAATGGGGCGAGCGTGTTCACAGATAGCTTCGGCGCATTCACTCTGACCGCACCTGCCGGTCCCAACAACATCACCTTCAGCAAGATGGGATGGGACTCCACGACCAGGACAGTGGAGGTCGTGGCCGGCGAATCCGTCAACCTGGAGACGATCTCCGTTAAGCCATCCAATCCCCTGGCCATCTATGGCGTGGTCGCTGCCGTCGCGGCCGTGCTCATCGCCCTCCTCCTATACACGTTCCGCCGCCACAAGCCTCAGCGGGCCCCTCCGGCCAGATCATGGAGGGGCATGGAGGACCTGCAGAGGCGGTCACGCCGAGCGATGGACGATGACGAGGACGACCGCCTGTAGAACCCCCGCCTCCTGTGCATGGCTGACCCCCTATCATGTCCAGGCATAGAGTATCTCCGCCCTTTCATGATGACTTCATATCGCAGGACCTGCTGACCAGTGATCTGGGGCAAATGCTCCCAGTGTCGATGAGATCCGATCGCCATTATAAAGAAAAAAAAGAATGGAGGAGGCTTGCGAGCGTTCAGATGGTACCTGGAACTAGGACGAACATCACCATGATCAGGCCTATGCATAGGGCGATCAAGAGGGCATCCCTCTTCTTCTGATGGATCATCTCCATGCGGTGGGCCAAGGTCATCCTTCCTGTTACATGTAGTATTGAGCGTTCGCGAACATACTTGCGAACGTCGAATACATATAGATATCGTTTTTTATAATAATATCTTCTTAGATATTACTTCATGCGATATAGCACGAACCCGGACCACACCTTCGGCCAGAAGTAGGTGGTCTTCTTGGGCATCTTGCGGCCAGCCTGGGCCACCGACCACACCTGCTCGAGAGGAGGTGCGCGCACCAGGATGGTCAGGTCGGTCCCGCCGGCCTTCACCTTCTTCTCCACGGAGGCGAGGTCATGATCGTAATCGATGACCAGCTCATTGCCCTTGGGCATCTGGTACAGTATGTCCTTCAGGATGATCTCCTGGCAGACATAGGTGTCGATGGTCCAGAGGATGTCGCCTCGTGGAGCGATGAACTCTGCCACCACCACCCTCCCGCTGGGGAACAGCAGCCCGAAGGTGGGTACCGTGGCAGCCTCCAAAGCGGCCTCGGCTGCGGCTTGGTCCTTCACATGACGCAACGAGAAGTGCTTCCCCATGGCCTCTATGAGGTCCTTCTCATGGAACTTGAGGTTCCTTATCGATCGGTGGGTGGGACGAACGAACATTCCCCTGTCCTGTGAGGAGACCATGGTGCACAGGACGTAGCCCTTCTTTTCCTCATGGGGGTTCTCCTGGGCATACTTGTATGAGGTCTCGTAGCGGTGGTGACCGTCAGCGATGAGTATCTTCTTGTCCTTCATGATGTCCCTGATTCTGTCGACGGTCTCCCTCTCCGAGATGCGGAACAGCTCATGGACGGTGCCCGACGGATCGCTGCACTCGTAGAGCTTGGAGGCTTTCTGGGCGATACTCTCCATGTCCAGGTCGGAGCGGTCGTAGAGGCCGAAGATGGACTCGCAGTGCGTCTCCGTGGAACGTAGGAGGTTCAGGCGGTCCTCCTTGACCTTGGGGAAGGTCTCCTCATGGGGGATGATGTTCCCGGCATCGTAGCTCTCGGACCGGAGAACGCCGATGATCCCGTTCCGCGTCAGCATGCCGCCCTTGTCCTTGAAGCTCTGACGGTACAGGTAGTAGCACTCCACATCGTCCTGGAAAAGCTTTCCGGTAGCCAGCCAGGAGTCCAGCGTCCGAGCCGCCTCATCGTAATTGCCGTCCTTGGCCCCCAGGGTGATCCTGGAGATGTTGTAGGGTTTTGACTGCAGGCGTGCCTGCTCCTCTTCGGAGATAATGTCGTAGGGAGGGGATATGCGGTCAGAGATATCTTCATCGGCGCTCAGTCTCGGCAGGACGCCACGGAAGGGGCGGAAATCGACCATGAGAAACGTTCCCGGTAATGACTCACTCGTTCAAGAGGCTTGCGACAGGCTGCATCACGAGGGAAAACCCTTTTATCGTCCTCCTTCTTCGTACCGGGGAAGGAGGCGGGGATAATCAGCATAGTGGCCGTGATCAGTAACACCATATTGGACCTGATAGCCTCTACCGGTTACCTAGGTATCTTCTTGGCCATGCTGATCGAGGGAGTCCTCACCCCCATACCCAGCGAGCTGATAATGCCCTTCGCGGGGTACCTCTGCTTCACTGGGACCCTAAATATGGTGGCCGTGATAGTGGTCGGTTCCCTGGGCGCGATGTGCGGGTCCACCATAGCATATCTCCTGGGACGGAAGCTAGGCAGGCCCCTCCTGGAACGCTACGGCCGATACCTTGGGATGAAGCTCGAGAGCCTGGACAAGGCCGAGGCCTGGTTCGCGCGCTGGGGTTGCTACGGCATATTGATAGGCCATGCGGTGCCGGGGATACGCTCCATCATATCCTTCCCCGCTGGCATATCCCGGATGGAGCTGAAGCGATTCGCTCTGTTCACGTTCCTGGGGGCCACGGTGTGGAACACCATCCTGGTTTCCGTTGGCTACATGCTCGGCCAATACTGGATGAGCTTCGCCGAGAGCCTGGAGGGATGGGACATCGTGATCATCATCTCCGCTGCCGCCGGGTTCGTCGCCTACGTCGCCCTATCACGGTGGCGGGATTCAGCACGCGCAAGGAGAAGGGAGCGGATGGACAGGGACGGCGATATCTAGCCCTTTTACTGCAGGTCAGTGAATCGATAGGAGCCGGGCGGTACCTTCAGCTCGAAACGCGCGCCCTGTCCCTCAGAGCCGTTCTCGACGATGGAGATGTTCGTGAACTTCAGCACCTCCCGGACCAGGAACAGACCCAGACCGGTGTTCTTACCGTACCCGCGATCGAATATCCTCTCCTTGTCCGCTGAAGGTATGCCCACGCCGTTGTCGTTGAAGGCGATGGTCAGCCCCCCCGGGTCCTCGGCGCACTCTATCCACAGGTCGGTGGCGTGACCGCCGTGTCGCATGGAATTGTCCACCAGGTTCATGAAGACCTTGGAGAGCATGGGGTTGGAGAACACCTCAAGACGATGGAAGGCCTCCGGCATCCTGACAGGGTGCTGTGAGATCATCTCCGGGATCGCATCCCTTATGCGCACCCACTGAGCATCGTAGCCACTAAGCTCCTGCAGATCGTGCGTCAGGTCCATCTCCGAGCGTATGGCCTCTATTGAGCGCTGCGCCTTGTCCAGCAGATCGATGGTGGCATCGTCCTCAATTATACTGGCGGCCAAGTCGATGTAGCCCTCGGTGGCGACTATCTTGTTGAGGCAGTCATGATGGGTAATGCTGGACACGAGGGACAGCTGCCGGTTCACCTGCTTCACAGCCTCCTCCCTCCTCTTGCGTTCGGTGATATCGGTGAGGGTGCCGGTCCATACTGTCCCTCCGTCCTTCCTCTGGGACATCGAGGAGGTGTTCAGGATCCACCGAACAGTGCCGTCAAAGTCCCTAAGTCGGAACTCGTGACGGCACATCTGACCAGATCTCTCCGATGTACGCATGGCCTCCAGGAACTGAGCACGCTCCTCTGGGAGCATCCTATCGAACATCCAGGATGGATCGTTGAGCCATCTGTCGGTAGGCACGTCCACGAAAAGCTCCGCTCCTTTGCTTACGAAGATGAACCTGGGGACGTCATCCTTAAGGAACAACTGGTACACCACTCCTGGGCTCTGATCTGTGATCATCTGAAGGCGGTTCCTCTCCTCGTTGAGCTCCTCGTTCTTCAGTTCCAGGGCCTTCTGGGCGCTTATCAGGTCCGTTACATCGTTTAGCACGTTGATGATATGCGGCTCGCCCCTGTACCTTATCAGCCTGGAGGACAGCAGCATCTTCAGGACCTTTCCATCCGGGCTCTTGATCTCCAGAGGATGTTGATCAATGACTCCCTCCCCCCTCAGGAACGCCTCCGAGATGGCCTGGAAGTCCTCCGGTCCCACATAGCCCAGTTCCACCGCTCCCTTCCCTATGATGTCCTCCTTTCTCGTCCCCGTGATCTGCAGGTGCTTCTCGTTGACGTCCACAAAGATGCCGTCCAGGGTACACAGGGCGATGGGGAAGGGGCTCTTCTCGAACAGGGTCCTGTATGCCTCCTCGCTCTCCCGAAGGTCGTTCTCAGCCTTCTTCCTCTCTGTGATAGGCCGAACTGTGATGACCAGGCCCTCCACGCTAGGTACGTCCATCATGTTGGAACCCACGGCCTCCATGGGAGAGCACTCTCCGTTCGCCATCATCATGCGGAACTCCACGGGGTCACCTCTGCTCTCATTGCGTTTGACCCTCTCCAGTCTGAGCTTCATCTCCCCGACATCTTCTGGATGGATCAGGTCGAACACGTTCTTTCCCAGCATCTCCTCGTCAGACCGCCCCACGATGCGTTTGACCGAGGACGAGCAATAGTTTATGAAGCCCTCAGGATCGATGATGAGAATGAAATCCGAGGACTGCTGCAGGAGGTTCCGGAACCGGTTCTCGCTCTCCTCCAGCTCCCTTTTGGAGCGGTAGATCTCCGCTGACCTCCTGACCATGTTGGCCAGCTCTGTGAACTGGGCCTCCACCCCTCCACCCTTCTGGAGGTAGAAGCTCGCTCCCAGGTTCAAGGCGTTGACCGCCACGTCCTCCCTGCCCTTCCCCGTGAACAGGATGAACGGCACGTCCCAGCCGCTCGTTCTCAGGTTCTTGAGCAGCTCCAGGCCGTCCATGGAAGGCATCTGGTAGTCAGAGATCAAGCAGTCATAGAAGGTGGTCCCCACAAGGGTCAGGGCCTCCTGGCCGGAACCTGCCAGGTCCACGAGGATCATGGGGTCGTTCTCCAGAAAGATCTTGGTGAGGTCGAGCAGGTACGGCTCATCGTCGACCGCCAGCACCCTGATCTTCGACATTACCGACTCAAATCGGCATTCAGATTAAATAATTTTAGATGGAAC
>MVRB01000099.1 GCA_002067635.1 Methanomassiliicoccales archaeon PtaU1.Bin030
CGGTGAGACCATCGACATCCATGGTGGCGGGAACGACCTGATGTTCCCCCATCACGAGAACGAGATACTGCAGTCCGAGGCCGCTAACGGCAAGCCGCTGGCGAAATACTGGGTGCACAATGGGATGCTCCAGGTCCAGGACGCCAAGATGTCCAAGTCCCTGAAGAACTTCTTCTCTGTAAGGGACGTGCTAGCCAAGCATTCCAAGGAGGAGCTGAGGTTCTACGTACTTTCGGCCCACTACCGCGGCCCCCAGGTGTACTCGGAGGCCGCCCTGGAGGAGGCGTCGGCAAGCCTGAAGCGCCTGCATAACGCGTATCACGAGCTGCTGTCCGCTCAGAGGACGGCGCGCGGAAGCGATGATGCCAAGGAGCTGGTGGACGGCTTCCGGAGCAAGTTCATCGAGGCCATGGACCAGGACTTCAACACCCGCGCCGCCATCTCCGAGCTGTTCGAGGCCGTCCGGGAGATCAACAAGCTCCTGTCCGAGGGGAGGCTGAGCGCTGAGGGAGCGCGTAACATTCTGGGCGTACTGAAGGAGATGGACTCGGTGTTCGCCATTCTCCCCGAGGGGCAGGTGTCGGCCGAGGACCGCTCCGGCGATATGATCGACATCCTCATCGATGTACGCAACGAGCTCCGGAAGAGGAAGCAGTATGACCTCGCGGACAGGATCCGCGAACGTCTGAAGGAGAAGGGCGTGGAGCTGCAGGACACCGCGGAGGGCGTGAAGTGGAAGAGGACCGGGAACTGATCGTTAGGAAGAAAGCGATACTCCTAACCTCAGGCCCCGTACAGGTACCGCCCCGGTTCCGCCCCCCCTTCCCACTTTCCTGCTCCACTGCTGGACCAGGTGCAGGTTCGACATCATTGGTGCTGTCCTTCGGCCGCTTCCGGGTGAAGAAGGCCATCACCACCGATCCCAGCGAGTTCCGGTTGATCGGGGACGGACCCACTTATGTCCTGATGAGGGGCGAGGAGATGTTCCTCGAGAACGTGAGCATACAGCCGACAATAGCCCATGCACCGGAGCAGGCCTTCTTCAACCTCGATACACAGTGCATATATCATTGCCGCTTCTGCACCTCACCTGTCCTCGAGAAAAAGCTCACGAAGGGGCTGGACCCCGACAAGGTGGTGGCCATGGTTAGGGGGCTTTCACAGCGTGAGGACCTGAGGGCGGTGGCCTTCACGGCGGCCGTGGTCAAGGACCCGCAGAGCACCGTTGACAAGCTGGCCTATGTCATATCGAGGGTACGGAGGCTCCTGCCCGATATACCGATCGGCGTGGAACCTTACATCGACACGTTGGAGCAGATCGACCAGCTCAAGCAGGCGGGGGCCGACGAGATAAAGCTGAACATCGAGACCTTCGACCGAGAGATATTCCAGAAGGTCTGCGGAGAGCTAGACCTGGACCACATCCTGGAGACCATTACATATGCCGTGGAGGTCTTCGGGCGAGGAAAGGTGGCCTCCAACATAATCGTGGGGATGGGGGAGACCGACGCCAACGTCCTCCAGGGCGTGGAGGAATTGGCCCGCCGGGGTTGCATAGCCACCCTCCGGCCTCTCCGTCTGAACGATCTCAACCGAGGGCCCATGACCGAGGCGCTGGGAACCCTGGAGGAACTGACACCGGAGCGGTTGCTCCGGCTGGGGCATGAGCACCGTAGGATCCTGGAGAGCTACGGCCTCACCTCTCTGACCCTGCACACCATGTGCCATGAGTGCGGTTGCTGCGATATCGTACCCTTCCGTGATTTGTAATCTCAGACGATACTGTTTAGGTTTGCCGAAATATTTTAATATTCAGCCACATTGGGATTACACAGATGCTAAGCGAGAACGCCGAGGACTACCTAGCCTGCATATGGGACCTTGGTCAGAGGACCGGCTCCGAAATAATCAAGACCACCGCCATAGCTGCCAAGCTAAAGCTGTCCCCTGCGAGCGTAACGGAGATGACCCAGAAGCTGGCCGCCGATGGTTATCTCAACTATGAGCGGTACAAAGGTGTGACCCTTACACATAAGGGTAAGAAGGTCGCTGAGAGGATCAAGAGGAAGCACCGCCTGCTGGAACGGTTCTTCTGCGACGTAATAGGCCTCAGGCGGGAACAGAGCCATGACGAGGCTATGAAGTTGGAGCACACCGTGTCCGACGAGTCAGTGGAGAAGCTCAACCAGATCATGAACTATCCCAAGGTCTGCCCCGATGGCGACCCCATACCTCCCGGGGATGGTCCGTTGGACCCCGATCCCGATCTATCGATCCATCTTACGGACCTCGACGAGGGGGAGAAGGGTATAATAACCCACCTGACCTGCGATGAGACCACGAAGATAAAGAGGTTGATCTCCATGGGGTTCGTTCCCGGCCGCTCCGTGGCCCTCGAGGAAAGGGTGCCCATGGGAGGCCCCCTGCTGGTACAGCTCGATGAGCTGAAGGTGGCCCTGGCACGCGACTGTGCCTCCCTGGTCATGGTCCGGAAGTGCTAAGTTGAAGATCCTATTGGCTGGCAACCTCAACGTCGGTAAGTCCCAGCTCTTCAGCCGCATCACGGGTATTGGTGTGATATCCGCGAACTACCCCGGCACCACTGTCACCTTCGAGGAGGCCTCGGTGACCTTCCACGGAGAGAGGATCTCTGTCTACGACCTTCCTGGCATCTACTCCCTGGCGGGGGAGACCGAGGACGAGCTGGTGACCACCAAGCTCCTGGCGGAAAAGGGCCCTGACTACGTCATCGCCGTTCTGGACGCCACCCGGCTGGAGCAGGGCTTGGTGCTGCTTCTACAGCTGATCGAGCTGGGCTACCGGGTGATCGTGGCCCTCAACTTCATGGACCAGGCGAGGAAGCGGTACAACATAGACATCGATCGCCTGGAGAAGACCCTCATGGTACCGGTGGTGCCCACGGTGGCGACAACCGGGGAGGGCGTGGACCGGTTGATGGAGCTCGTTATCTCCAACACCGTCCGCAGGTCGCCGTACGTCACCCGCTACGACAGCCACATAGAGGCCTTCCTCGAGGACATAGCTGAAGGCTCGGTAAGCACCGGTTCCGGATACCCCATCAGGGGCGCCTCCATCAAGCTGCTCGAGGGGAACCACTTCTTCACTGGCCAGTTCAGCCCTAGCGTGCTGGAGTTCGCCGAACAGTATCGGAAGGAGTTCCGGGAGCAGCACTTCGAGGATGTGGAGGTACACATCGCCCGTGACCGCTACGGCGAGGCGGGAAAGATCGCCAGCGAGGTCATCACCTGGCTGCCGAAGAGGGAACTGACGCTGAAGGACCGCATCTCCGAGGTGACCCTCAGGCCCAGGACCGGCATCCCTATCTTGCTGGCCGTGCTGGTGGGCATCTTCCTGTGCGTGGTGGTGGTCGGCGGCCTTTTGGAGACCCTGATGGCCGACGTCTACGCCGCTGTCGTAGGCGACTTCTTCAGCCAGCTGGCGTCGTGGATCGGAGGGACACCGGGACAGGCCATCGCCCAGGGCATAGACCTCTCCATCCAAGCGATCATCGCCATCGTCATCCCGTATATCTTGGTGTTCTACCTCATCCTGGGCCTCCTGGAGGACTCAGGGTACCTGCCGCGTGTGGTCATGCTCCTGGACGGCCTGATGCTGAGGCTCGGCCTGCACGGAAGGGCCATCATTCCCATGGTGGTGGGCACGGGCTGCAACGTGCCGGCGATCCTGGCCACGCGCACGTTGGAGTCCAAGAGGGAGAGGCTCATCCTGGCGACGATTGTCGTCATGGCGGTGCCTTGCTCAGCTCAGACGGTGATCATCATCGGCACGGTGGGCCAGCATGCGGGCATCCTGTACGCCGCGGCCATCTACCTCATCCTGCTGGGACTGATACTCCTTCTGGGCCGGATCCTCCACCTCGTGCTCAGGCAGGAGCCGCCCAGCCTTGTCATCGAGATCCCTGACCTGTCGATGCCCTCGCCTCGAAACATCCTGTCGAAGACCTGGCTTCGCATCAAGGATTTCTTTGTGATCGCGTTCCCCCTCCTGCTGATAGGCAGCCTCATCCTGGAGTTCCTGATGCTGTACAACATACTGAACTCCCTGGTTGAGCCGCTGGCCCCGCTGACCGTAGGCCTCCTGGGCCTTCCTTCGGTCATAATCGTGGCCCTCATCTTCGGGGTGCTTCGCAAGGAGATGGCCCTGCAGATACTGTTCGTCATATTCTCCCTGAGCGTGGGGGCGGACCTGGGCATGGTCCTCACAGACCAGCAGCTCTTCGTGTTCGCTCTGGTCATGGCCACGTACATGCCGTGCATAGGCGTCCTTGCGGCACTCGTTAAGGAGTTCGGGATCAAGGACGCAGCGCTGGTCTCAGTGACCTCCATTATACTGGCCTTCCTGCTCGGAGGCCTCGCCAACCTGGTGTTCATCCTTACTTAATCATTATATCGACCCCCATCCCTCTCGCCCCACCATGGAGATGGAGCTGATCTTCCTCACCGCGTTCATAATGGAGATCATCTTCTGCGCCATTCCCGGGGCATTGACGGCCGAGGCCCTTAGGAGAGGTGTGCAGGGAGGTTTCCGTCCCGCCCTGATGGTCCAGATCGGCGCCATCATAGGCGATACGCTGTGGGTGTTCATCGCGCTGTTCGGCCTGGCCTTCCTATTCGAGGGGGCGCTCATGCAGCTGGGGCTAGGGATCCTGGGAGGCAGCTTCATGCTCTACCTGGCGTGGTCCGCCTTCAAGGAGGCTAGCAAGGGCGGTTTGCCCGAGGAGAGAGGAGGCGAGACCAGGGGGGATTTCCTGACCGGCGCCATAATCTCTATAGGTAACCCTTTCCAGGCCGCCTTCTGGTTTGGAATAGGTGCAACCACCATATCCCTGATGGCAGCTGAGCCTGAGCTGATGCACTACGCGGTCTTCATGCTGGGTTTCGAGGCTGCTGCGGTGGCATGGTGCTTCCTCTTCGCCTATGTGGTCAGCGTAGGCCGCCGGTTCGTAACTCCAAGGGCCTTCCAGCTGATCGAGGTGGTGTGCGGCATCTTCCTGGTCTACCTCAGCGTGAGCCTGATGTGGTCCACATTGCAGTCCACGGGCCTCATATGAGAAAGTGGCCCATCACTGGGTGAAGTAGGCGACCACCTTGGGGGAGATGGACTCTATGCGAGAGAACCCGAACCTCTCGAACTGCACCACCTTGTCCTCCTCCTCGCACGGTATCCTCTCCATGATGCCCGATCTCACCGTGCCGTCCGGCATATGGACCTCCCCTCTCATCCCGTCGTAGGGCGCCCAGTGGGCTATCTTCACCCCTTCCCGTAGCACGTTGTGGTCGTTGCCCGTGTACACCCCTCGACCGTCCTCCCACCGGAGGTTGCACAGGTCCTTGAGGCGGACGGTGCCTCTCTCCTTGAACCCTGCCAGGTCCTCTGCGGTGAGGTAGACCTTTATGGGGGGTAGAAGGACATGGTCCCTGGTTCCCCGCTCGGGATGGTCGGGGTGAACAGGCGAGCGGGCCTCAATGCGGTCCGTTCCTGTGATCTCCAGCACCTGGGGGTCCCACACGAAGAAGTACCTGGAGGCCACCGGGTCGATTATCTGCTTGTTGAAGGCGAAGAGGTTGTCCCAGGCGAACTCGATGTCCACCTCCTTCATGCCCACATCGATCCAGTATCGGCGGATGGCCTCGGCCTTTATGCCCCTCTTGGCCATCGCCCGGACCGTTCCCAAGCGCACGTCGTCCCAGCCGGTGTACTCCCCCCTCAGTATTCCCTGGCGTACGGTGGAGGTCTTCAGGATGGCGTCTGGTATCTGCACCAGACCGTAGTGGTGGTACCATGGCTTCTTCCACCCGAAGTAATCGAAGATGTACTCCTGGCGCAGGGTGTTGTTAAGGTGGTCCTTTCCCCGGATGACGTGGGTAAGCCCTAGGAAGTGATCGTCCACCGCCACTGAGAAGTTCATCATGGGGTATACTGTGTAACGGTCCCCGGTGCGGGGGTGGAGGACGGAGTCCACGATGCGGAGGCCGATGAAGTCCCTGATGGCAGGATTGGGGTGCGCGAGATCGGTCTTCACCACCAGCACCGCCTCCTCCTCCCCGAAGGAGTGCGACAGCATCCTGTCCAGGAGCTCGTGCCCTTCCTCGGGGCTCTGGTCGCGATGAGGGCATGCTTGCCCCTTCTCCTTCATATCCCTCCAAGCCTCGGCCTCGCAGGTGCAGATGTACGCCTTACCCATGTCGATCAGCTGGCGGGCAACGGAATAGTACAGCTCGAAGCGCTCCGACTGGACCACCGTCTCGTGGACCTCCACGCCCAGCCACTTCAGGTCCTCGGGTATCATCTTGTAGGCATCGGGATCGATCTTGTCAGGGTTGGTGTCCTCGATCCTGTCAATGTACTTGCCCTTGTACCTCTTAACATACTCGTCATTTAGTATGGAGACCCGGGTGTGGCCAAGATGGAGCGGCCCCGATGGTCCCGGTGCCACGCGCATGACCACCTTGCCTTCGACCGCTCCCGGCAGCTCCGGAAGCTCGTGCTTCCTCTCCGTCTTGGTCTTCTTGAACAGGTCGGGGTCCGAAGCTTCAGCGAGGCTTCGCACCTCATCGACAGACAGGCCCGCTATCTCCCGGCACACCTCGTCCGCCGTCGCCGCGACCTCCTTCGCCCGGGACCGCAGCGCAGGCTGCTCCGCCAGCACCTTCCCCATGACGGCCTTGGGATTGGCCTTGCCCCCATATAGAGCGGCGTTCTGGAGCGCATACTTCCTGATGACCTCTCGGAGATCGGCGGACATTGCTCGGCCATCGGACAACCCGTTATTCTACCTTTCGCACCTAGGATTGGTCCAGAGAGCATGCTTCTCAGGAGGACCCCCTACTGGTCCGCTCATGCGGCGCGGATCACGGGACAAGGTCCCGGTAGTCGTCACGGGGCGGGGAGAACACGTCAAGGGCGACGGAGTCCTCGAGCACCTCGACGGTATGCTTCACGCCTGATGGTATCACGTAGCCGTCGCCTGGGCCGAGGGTCATGGCATCCTTGCCGATCGTCAGGACGAGGCTTCCGCTGACCACCATGCCTGCCTGCTCGTTGACATGGTCATGCCAGGGGATGACCGCTCCCCTGCTCATTCTGAACTCGATCAGCTGGACGCCCTCGGCCACGGCCACCTGACGCCTCAACACGCCGGGCAACGCCTCGTGGGTCTTGGTCCCGCTACAGGGTATGAACATGCGCGGCCTATCGCCACCGCCCGTTATGAGCGTTCTCTCGAATTATTCCCGACGGCCGTCGAACCACATGGCCAGCTGGTCTGCGATGGCGGAGAATGTGCTCTCCAGCTGATGCGTGTCCCCATGCCGGGCCTCCTCGATGCGGAGGACATTTCCCCCCTTGGCCTTGAGATCGTTACAGGAGACCACAATTTCCGCCACATCCCTCGAACCATAGATGATCAAGGTGCGTCCAGAGCGATCACTGCTGGTTGGCGGGAGGCTCTTGAGGTAGTCGAACACCGCGCTGGGGCGCTCCTGCTTGACGCGGTAGCTCCTCACCTTGTGCAGCAGCTCCCGGGTCCGGGCGCAATAGTCCGGATCAAGCGGAGGCGAGATGCCGATAGCATAGTCGGCGTCGCTCAGCAATGCGAGGCGGCCTCCAAGGGAGTGGCCGATGGCCACCACCTTCCCGAACTTTCGGCAGTATCGTATCGCGGCCCCCATGTCTGCGAGGAACTCGTCATCCATGGTCAGCTGGTGTTCCCCATGCCCACGCAGGTCGATGGTGCACGCCGCCAGGCCCTGCTCGGCGACCCTCCAGGCCAGGCCCAGCAGCTCCTCCTTGCAGCCGCCGTAGCCGTGGGCGATCACCGCTGCACCCTTGGGCGAGGCAGGTGAGACGAGGATACCCGGCACCTGGAAACCGCGCCCCTTGATTTCAACTCTCTCGATGTTCATGGTCTCGAATCACACAATTGGCTGCATCCGGCCGATGGCCGGGAGGCGATAAATAGATGATTGGAGGGTTACACTCAGACCACCATCCATTATTATAATGTCATGCACAATTACCAGGCATGGCCCTGCGTGATCTTCTAGCAAAGATGAAGGACGTGGTCAAGGTCGATGAGGATGTTTCCCTGGACCTCGAGGTCTCCAGGATACTGATGAGGGACCAGACCCGCCCAGTCCTGTTCTCCAAGCTCCATGGCATGCGTGCAGCCGGTAACCTGTGGTCCACTCGGGAGAGGATCGCCGAGGCCATGCAGATCAAGAAAGAGCAGCTGATCCCTATGATGCTGGAGGCCATGGCCCACCCCGCTCCGCCGAAGCAGGTGGGGGACGCCCCTTTCATGGACGATGTCAGACAGGAGTTCGACCTCACCTCCCTGCCCATACCCAAATACTTCCCCAGGGACCAGGGCCGATACATCACCTCAGCTGTGGCCGTTGCCGAGTTCGAGGGGAAGCGCAACGTCAGCTTCCACCGCATGTACCTGCTGGACAAGCGCTCCTTCGCCCTCAGGTTGGTCCCCCGGCACCTGTACACGATGTGGAAGGGAGCGCAGGCCAAGGGAAGGGACCTCCCGGTGGCATTCTGCATGGGCCTGTGCCCGCCGATACTGCTAGCTGCGGCCACATCCACAGACTACGGCACCGATGAGATGCACATCGCCTCCGCCCTGAAGGAGAGGACGCTGGGCTCGCCACTGGATGTAGCCAAGCTCAACAACGGCCTGCTGGTGCCGGCGCAGTCGGAGATCGTGTTCGAAGGGCGTATCACCTCTCGTATGGTCGACGAGGGGCCGTTCATGGACATCACCGGTACGTACGATTCGGTGCGTCCGGCGCCGGTGTTCGAGGTTGACCGCCTCTACCTGAGGAAGGACCCTGTGTTCCATCTCCTGCTTCCGGGCGGGTACGAGCATTACCTGATGATGGGCCTGCCACGGGAACCGATAATATATCGCACCGTCAACCAGGTGGTCCCGCGCGTCCACGGCGTCCGCCTCACTGAGGGCGGATGCTGCTGGCTAAATGGGGTCGTGTCCATAACCAAGAACAAGGAAGGTGACGGCATCAACGCCGCCCTGGCCGCGTTCTCCGGTCACCCGTCGATGAAGAAGGTCACCATCGTGGACGAGGACATCGACATATTCGACGACCGCCAGGTGGAATGGGCGGAGGCGACCCGGTTCCAGGCATCGCGCTCCCTTCTGGTGATCAACAACGCTGCAGGTTCATCCCTCGATCCCTCGGCCGAGGGGACCACATCGAAGATGGCCATCGATGCCACCAAGCCCTTCGGGGCCAAGGGGTTCGACCGCGCCGTTCTGTGATAGCTCAGGTCGACCAGCGCCTCTTGCGCAGGTCTATGGTCTCATCCCTTCCCTTCCCCAGTGAGATTATGCCGATCGGCGTCCCCGTGTTGGTGGTGATGATGTCCATGAACTTACGTAGGTTGCGGGGTAGTGCCGAGTACCCCTTCCTGCACATTGCCGCGGTGTCCCCTCCCCAGCCAGCCCAGCCGTCCACCTCTTCGTAGACCGGCTTGGCGCGGGAGAGCTTGGTCACCGATCCCGGAAAGTCCTGCACTATCTCCCCGTCGATATCGTAGGCCACGCAGACCTTGATCACGGGGATGTCGTTGAGGACGTCCACCTTGGTCATGGCCAGCGAGGTCACCCCGCTCAGCCTGCAGGCATGCCGGACGACCACGAGGTCCAGCCAGCCGCAGCGGCGAGGCCGTCCGGTGGTGGTTCCGAACTCTCCCCCCACGCTCCGGAGGCGTGCTCCCATCTCGTCATGGAGCTCGGTTACGAAGGGACCCGCCCCCACCCTGGTGGTGTAGGCCTTGGTCACCCCTATCACATCGCCGATCGCCGAGGGAGGGACTCCAGCACCGGAGCATATGCCTCCCGCGGTGCAGCTAGAAGATGTAACGTAGGGGTAGGTGCCATGATCTATGTCCAGCATCGTGCCCTGGGCTCCCTCGAAGAGGACCTTGGCCCCCTGCTCGATGGCGGAGTTCACAATAACCGATGTATCCCGCACATAGGGGCCGAAGATCCTCCCGTACTCCAGCAGAGAGCGGAGGATGGCGAACCGGTCCTGCTCCAGTTTGGTCCCCAGAGCGCTGGCCAGCCTCTCCTTCAGGGGGAAGATCATATCCAGCCTCTCCCGGAGATAGGCCTCGTCCTGGAGGTCCCCCATCCGGATCCCTGCGCGAGCGACCTTGTCCGAATAGCACGGCCCGATGCCCCGGCCGGTGGTACCCACACCCTTCGACCCCCGGCTCCTCTCCTCGGCACCATCGAGCAGACGGTGGTAGGGAAGGACAACGTTGGCGCGATCGGAGATGATGAGGCCGCTGCCGCTCCGCCCCGTCTTCCTGATGGCCTCCATCTCCACGAGCAGCTCCTCGCAGTCGATTACCACGCCGTTACCGATGACCGAGGTCACGCCTTCGCGTATTATCCCTGAGGGAAGGATGTGCAGGGCGAACACCTCATCCCCCACCTTGATGGTGTGGCCAGCGTTAGCCCCGCCTTGGAATCTGACCACCATATCGGCGTCCTCGGCCAAGTAGTCAGTGATCTTTCCCTTACCCTCATCTCCCCATTGAGAACCTATAACAGCAAGCGTTGGCATCGGTCCACCAGCGGGATTACGTCAGTGGAACGAAGTATTTTAATTGTTTCGTCACATATATCTTATATTGTTTTATAAATATCGAGCACTTCCCTGGAGGAGAGCTCTGTGCGGATACCTGTCGGCGAGAAATGCGTGCGGGACACCTTACCGCAGGCTCCCAGAGCCTCGAGGACCGCTCCCAACGGCCGGGGCGACGTCCTGGACAACGAAGCCAGCTCGTCATTGTCGTAGAAGTAAGGGACCTCCAGCTCCCCCCTCCAAAGTTCGAGGTACTTCTCGCATCGTGAGCGCTTGTGCAGCCCCTCACCCGCCCTCATGCTGTTCAGCGTCTCGTGGTCGTGAAGGGGGCCAAGCCACAGTGGCCCCATGGAGCGGGCAGATATTCTCTCGGGGGACACGGTACGGCTGCCCGTTCCGGGATCGTAATCGATGAATCCCAGCTTCTCCAAGGTGCGATCGGCCTCGGCCCCGCCCTCCTTCATTCGTACGAAGGTGCGCATGTAGTGGTCCGCGTAGTACGATAGCACGGTGTCCAGGCCCTTGTCCTCCTTGGCCGCCTCCCTGGCGATGTGGCCGATGAGGATACGCAGCCCGGTCTCATGCCCGAAGGGGCTTCGCTGGGAGAAAGCACCGTAGCGTCGAGCGCACTTCTTGGGATAGGTTCCTGCCAAGGGAGCCGTGTCCGTGGCCGTTATGCCCGCCATCCCGGACCTCTTCAGTCCCTGAAGGACCGCGGGCACGAACGGTACCGGCGTGCCGAAGGGGTCGAGATCAATGTAATCAAAGACCCGCCTCGCCAACAGGCAGCGGAGGTCCTCGTTGGAGGCCTCCACGTTGCCAGTGGAGTTCAGGTCCGCGTTCGCTGTGATGTACGCGCAGGCCTCGGCGTCCTTGTCGTTGGCGACCATTAGCACATCCGGCCGGGCCTCATGAGCTATGCGGACGGCCCTCACACCGGTGGCGGCCATGGCGTCCAGGGCCGTCCTAACCTTGGGAGAGGATGCCAGGAGCATCACCGAGACGTCACGGTTGAACGACATCTGGTCATTGAAGAACACCCGTCCGATGCGCTTCCCTGGCCCCTTGTTGGAATGCAGCTCGGGAACGTATACCTCGGTAGACCCTTCCCTGATGATAACAGAGCCTTCAGGAGAGCTCACAGAAGTTCGCCTTTCATAAGCTTCATGATCTTGTACGGAAGCAGGTTCCTGTTTATGGGCGTCACCTCGAGGATGCGGACATCGTCCCGGCGCCTAATATCCTGCAAAAGCGGGTTGCGGGATTTCTTGTGCAAGGTCAACAGAAGTGGTTTCTCCACGTCCAACGCATGCTTCACCGTTTCGATGAAGGTCTGGGACTCTACCTCCATCCTGCCTACCTCGTCAATGACTATGACGTCAGCGTCCTCGCAGGCCTTTATGAGCGCCTTCACGCCCACGCGTTCCAGTGCCTCCAGGTCCACGCCG
>MVRB01000100.1 GCA_002067635.1 Methanomassiliicoccales archaeon PtaU1.Bin030
CCTCCAATCTCTGGCGCTCCTCGCTCCTGTCCTCGATCATGGCCAGGATGCCGTCGGCGGAGCTGAGCACACCGTTGACCAGGGTCTTCTGAAGATTATCGGCGGTGGCGCGTGCGCTCTCAGCAGCAGCGAGCGCGGCGTTGTAGTCCCGCCTGCCGAAGGCCGTCCGCCCATCCGTTAGTGCCTTCTGTGCCTCCTTGGCATCTATCCCCAGGGATAATGCTGCCGCTACCGCTCTCTCGGCCTCGGCGAGCTTGTCCTCGGCCGACTTTCGGAACTTGGCCGCATCCTTGGCCTTCTGCTCCAGCTGCTTGGTGAGCTGGAGTTGCTTAAGATAATCGCTGGTCAAGCCGTGATCCCGGTCCGGACCCGCCCCTAGCGCGGGCCAAGCCCAATGATTTTACGGTCTAGGCTTAAGCGTTTTGCTGTGAGAATCGAACTGGATTATATGCAATAGGCATTAATCAAATGAGGCATATCAAGATCATGTAATGCTGCTGGAAGGCACGAGGGAGTATGCATTCCGGATCACTTATGCAGGCCGACGAAGGCCACCCTCTCCAGGACAAGGTCCTCGAAGCGGTCGGCGGGCACTGCCCTGAGCTCCTCGTGGGATATGCCGAACCGCAGGGCCTTCTCTACCGAGGCCTCCAGGACGGAATCGTCCCTCTCCAGGCCATGCTCCCGCAGCACCCTCTGGATGTCCTGGACGTCGAACAGGACGAGCGCTATGCGCTCGCACCCGACCTTTAGCCCCATTTTCTTGGTGGCCTTGGAGATCTGCCTCTCCCCAGATGCGTACAGCATCGTTTCCATGGCCAGGTTGGAGGAGGCGTTGACGCCTCTCTCGAACGCCCTCGATGCGTGCATCGTCGCCGATACCAGATGGTCTCGACCGCAGATCATGTCAGCGTCGAGAGCCAACCCCTCCCCGCCGCCTATGGACTGGAGGGCGGATATGAAAACCTTGGTGTCCTGAACCTGTCCTCTCACGCCCAGGATGTCAATCTTCACCATTCTGTATGATAATCCTTGCCCGGGGTAATGAAAATTTCGGCACCGGATGCGCCCTTCCCACAGATCCCGCACCGTTCTCGTGGGAAAGGAGCGCCAAGAGGAAATGTTTATAATGGGTAAAGCAGGTGGCGCCGGCATCGATGTCCAGAGGGCATCGGAGTTGATATTATGGTCATGGACAAGGTCACGGTGAGGTCCCCGGCAACCCTATCTAACCTGGGCTCAGGTTTCGACGTCTTCGGCATGGCGCTTCGCGAGCCGTTCGATGTGATCGAGGCAAGGCGCACCCCCGGCCGAGGCGTGGTCATCGAGGCGGTCGAAGGATGGGGAGCTGAGAGCATCACCACCGCGGCGGAGATGAACTCCGCGGGGGTGGCGGCCATGTCCGTCCTGGCCCAGGCCAACGCCGACTTCGGAATGGCCATAAGGATAAGGAAGGGGATCCGCCCGGCCTCGGGCATAGGTTCCTCCGGGGCCTCCGCGGCGGGGGGCGCGTGTGCGGCCAACCTGCTGCTGGACAACCCCCTCAGGCCGGAGGAACTGGTCTTCAGCGCGGCCAAGGCCGAGCAGACCACCTCGGGCAGCTTTCACGCCGACAACGTTGGACCGGCGGTGATGGGCGGCTTCACCATAATCAAGTCATACGACCCTTTCGAGATACTCAGGGTCGATCCCCCGCGGAACCTGGGGGTGGTGGTCACCATGCCCGACTTCCTGGTGAGCACCAAGGAGGCGCGCAAGGTACTGCCGGCGCAGGTGCCCCTGAAGAGCATGATCTACGAGGTGGGCAACGCCTCCTCACTGGTCCTGGGGATGTGCCGCGGGGACGTGGACCTCATAGGGAGGAGCATGAAGGACGTGGTCATCGAGCCCGCACGCGCCCCCCTTAACCAGCACCTTCTGGAGGCGGAGAGCGCGGCCATGGACGCGGGCGCAGCCGGCGTCTTCCTGGGCGGTTCGGGACCTTGCGTCATCGCCGTGTACGATATGGGTCGAAGGGAGGGCAAGGAGATCGCCGCGGCGGTGCGGGACGTGTACGCCCGTCACGGGATAAGCAGCGATACCTGGGTGACCACCTGGGGAGACGGATGCAGGAGGGCGTGAGATGCATAAGGTTAGATGTTTCGAGTGCGGCGCGAACGTGGAGGACCCCCTTCAGGACTCCTGCCCCAAGTGCGGGGGCCTGCTGACCATAGAGATGGACCTGGACGCTGCGGCCGGGATACGGCCGTACGACCTCCGGAAGAGGCCCCTGGGGGTCTGGCGCTACGCCCCCTTCCTCCCGGTGGACTCCTGCAAGGCCATCACCCTGCAGGAGGGCGGCACACCTCTGTACGACTGCAAGAACCTCGTCGGGAAGGCCGGTATAAAGAGGCTGCACGTCAAGTACGAGGGCGCCAACCCCACCGGCTCCTTCAAGGACCGCGGCATGACCGTGGGCGTGTCCCGAGCCCTGGAGCTGGGCTGCGGGACCGTGGGGTGCGCCTCCACCGGTAACACCTCCGCGTCCCTGGCGGCCTACGCCGCCAAGGGGGGGCTGCGGTGCGTGGTGCTCCTGCCCTCGGGGAAGGTCGCCGCCGGGAAGCTGGCGCAGGCCATGTTCTACGGCGCCAAGGTGGTCATGGTGGACGGCAACTTCGACGACGCTCTGGCGGTGGTGAAGCAGCTGGCCCGGGAGAGGGAGCTGTACCTGCTCAACAGCGTCAACCCCTACCGCCCTGAGGGGCAGAAGACCGTGGCCTTCGAGATAGTGGACCAGCTGAACTTCGAGGTCCCGGACCGCGTCATCCTCCCAGTGGGCAACGCCGCCAACATCTGGGCGGTGTACAAGGCCTTCAAGGAGTGGCGTTCCTTGGGATGGATCGACAGGATCCCCATGCTGACAGGCATCCAGGCATCGGGCTCCGCGCCCATAGTGGAGGCGTTCCGGGCGGGGAAGAGGGACTTCGTTCCCGAGGAGCACCCGGAGAC
>MVRB01000101.1 GCA_002067635.1 Methanomassiliicoccales archaeon PtaU1.Bin030
CACGGCCTCCTTGGTGATCCCGCAGTGCACCGTCATGAAGTCCACGCCGTCCTTGGCGTGCTTGACGATGCCGTTAAAGATGTCATCCTCGTCCATGTCCACCAACGCACCCTGCCGGGCCATCCTCAGCCCGGTCTGGTAGATGGGCACGGTGCCCACGGGCAGGGGGCAGGAGGCGATGATCTTCCGACGGATGGCGTCTATGTCCCCGCCGGTGCTCAGGTCCATGATGGCATCGGCGCCGTACTCCATGGACAGGCGGACCTTCTCCAGCTCCTCCTCGACCTCCACGCGGTCGCGGGACGTGCCCACGTTGACGTTGACCTTGACGCTCAGCCCCTCCCCTATCCCGCAGGCCCGGGGACCGTGCACGGGGTTGAAGGGTATGACCACTCTCCCCTCCCGGACCCGCCGGGCGAGAACGCTCTCCTCTACCCCCTCCTTGCGGGCAACCTCCCTGATCTGCTCAACATAGGGTTCGACCGACACGACCATCTTCTATCGGTCAAATCCTAAGCCCATCTTACTAAAAGACATTTCCGCCCCTCCGGGGGTCCCGGGGATTATAAAAAAAGCGCTTTTGAGCGCCACTTTTCCCTTGTACCGTCGACAGAGGTTTTGCTTATATAGCCAGATGCAGTTCGAAGGGTATTAATACCTAAAGTCTATTACATTGATGGTCGAAGTAGGAGAAGGGATGCACAGCTTCTACGTTATAAAAAAACGACTGAGTTAGCCCGCTCTCTAGGGGAAGAAGGGAATGGATCTCGAGGTTTGATTTCAATGGAAGACAGCAATTATGGGGCAGACAAGATCCAGGTATTGGAGGGTCTGCAAGCGGTCAGGAAGAGGCCCGGCATGTACATCGGCTCCACCGATGCCCGGGGCCTTCATCATCTCATTTACGAGGTCGTCGATAATAGCATCGACGAGGTGATGGCCGGCTTCTGCACGAAGATCGACATCACGATCAACGCCGACGGCAGCGTCACGGTGTCCGATGACGGGAGGGGCATACCTACCGGCATCCACGAGAAGTACGGTCGCCCGGCCGTGGAGCTGGTAGTGACCACCCTGCATGCTGGGGGCAAGTTCGACCGTAAAAGCTACAAGGTGTCGGGAGGCCTGCACGGCGTCGGGCTGTCGGTCGTGAACGCCCTCTCGGAGTACCTGGAGACCACGGTGAGGAGGGAGGGCCACGTGCACCAGATGAGGTGCGAGCGTGGAATACTGGTCACCCCCCTGAAGGTAATCGGGGAGACCACAGAGACGGGGACGCAGCAGCACTTCCGTCCGGACCCCGAGATCTTCGAGAGCCTCGACTTCGATGCGGACACCGTGGCCCACCACCTCCAGGACCTCGCCTATCTGAACGGCGGGGTCAGGATCACCTTCCGCGACCTCCGCCCGGGGAGGGAGAGGGAGGACCTGTTCCATGCAGAGGGCGGCATCGTGGAGTTCGTCCAGCACCTGAACAAGAACAAGGTGGCCATGCACGATCGCCCCATCTACCTCACCTGCGAGCGCGATGATGTTATGGTGGAGGTGGCCATGCAGTACACGGACGCGTACTCCGAGAGCGTGTTCTCCTACGTCAACAACATCAACACCGTAGAGGGAGGGACCCACCTCATGGGCTTCCGCTCTGCGCTCACCCGCAGCATCAACGAGTACGCCAAGCGGAACAAGTTCCTCAAGGAGAACGAGGAGAACCTCAGCGGGGAGGACGTCCGCGAGGGTCTTACGGCCATACTGAGCGTGAAGATACCGGAGCCGCAGTTCGAGGGCCAGACCAAGACCAAGCTGGGCAACAGCGAGGTCAAGGGCATAGTCGACTCCTGCGTCTACGAGAAGTTCAACCAGTTCCTGGAGGAGAACCCCAAGGCCGCCGAGGCCTGCATCAAGAGGTCCATACTGGCGTTCCAGGCCAGAGAGGCGGCGCGTAAGGCCAGGGAGCTGACCCGCCGCAAGGGTTTCCTGGAGGGCAGCGGCCTCCCGGGAAAGCTGGCCGACTGCCAGGAGAAGGACCCCGCGAAGTCGGAGCTCTATATCGTGGAGGGGAACAGTGCCGGAGGTTGCTTCTCCGGTGACACCAGAGTGGCTTTGGCCGATGGAAGAGACCTAAGCTTCGCGGAGATGGTTTCTGAGCAGGCCGAGGGCAAAGAGCATTTCTGCTACACCATTCGTCATGATGGAAAGATCGGCATAGAGAGGGCGATCAATGCACGGATCACCAGGAAGAACGCCGATGTGGTGAAGATCAAACTCGACAACGGCCAGAGCATTGTCTGTACACCCGACCACCTCTTCATGCTACGCGATGGGAAATACCAGAAGGCAAAAGATCTTCATGCCGGCGACTCCTTGATGCCGCTGTACCGTAAGGTTTCAGACAAGACTGATAGAGGGGTGACCATCGACGGTTATGAGATGGTTTGGGATCCCCGCTCCGAATCTTGGCTATTCACACATATGGTAGCAGATTGGTACAACTTGTGGCAGGGTAACTACACCAATGCTGATGGTGAGCATTGTCAACACGTGGACTTCGACAAACGGAATAACAATCCCACCAACCTAGTGCGGATGACCAAGGATGAGCACCTCTGCTTACATCGCACGCATGTCAACAAAACCCTGCACACCTCTGAGACAAAGGAAAAGTGCAGAGCTATCAAACGAACTGATGAATTCCGCTCTGCCATGAGCGTCAGGATGAAGATGCCTGAGACAAGCCAGATACTATCCAGAAATGCAAAGGCACAATGGTCTGACAGCAACTACAAATCCTATATGGGGACCAGATGGCGCAATTACTACGAGTCCAATCTGGAGTATCAACAACAAAATGCCCTTCAGCTAATGAAGGCTCAGCAAGAATACTGGGGCAAGGAAGAGCACAGACGAGAGCAATCCGATAGGAAGAAAGCACTATTCGCTGAACACCCAGAAATCAAAGAGGCACTCTCATCAATTGCCAAGGAACAATGGAAAGACCCTATATTGTTGAAATGGAGGAGGGAGGCCACTAGGGCTCAATGGACACCTGAGTTCAGAGAGAGAAGGAGGAGAGCTCTCGAAGACACATACTACCGAAAGACGATGGGCATCCTCAACCTCTTCATGGACTCCAATGGAGGGCTGGATGTTGCAGCATATAATGAGCACAGACTGAAATCTCGTGACAAATCCCTGCTCAGGTATGATACGTTCTGTGACCGCTACTTCAATGGAAACACGAGCTTGTTGCTTGATACATTGGCCAACTTCAACCACAAGGTGGTCTCGGTAGAGGACACGGGAAAGAAAGTCGATGTATATGACATCGAGGTGCCAAACAGCCACAACTTCGCCCTCGCGTCAGGGGTCTTTGTTCACAACAGCGCCAAACAGGGCCGCAACCGCGAGTTCCAGGCCATCCTGCCTCTCAGAGGTAAGATCCTGAACGTGGAGAAGTCCCGGATGGACAAGATCCTCAAGAACGCGGAGATCAGGAACCTCATAACCGCCATCGGGGCGGGCGTGGGGGCTGACTTCGACGTATCCAAGGTGAGGTACCATAAGATCATCATCATGACCGATGCCGATGTCGACGGCGCGCACATCTCCACCCTGCTGCTGACCCTGTTCTTCAGGTACATGCGGCCGCTCATCGACAGCGGCTACGTCTATCTGGCCATGCCCCCTCTGTACAAGGTCTCCAAGGGCAACAGCAAGGAGATCTACGCTTACAACGAGCGGGAGCTGGCCGTGGCGATGGAGAAGCTGGGCAAGGGGGCCAACGTTCAGAGGTACAAGGGCCTGGGGGAGATGAACCCCGCTCAGCTGTGGGAGACCACCATGGACCCCTCCGTCCGGTCGTTGAAGAAGGTGACCATCGAGGACGCCGTCCGCGCGGACGAGCTGTTCACCATCCTCATGGGAGACCAGGTCGCACCGAGGAAGGACTTCATCACCTCGCACGCGAAGGAAGTGGAGAACCTGGACATCTAGAGGTGATCATATGACAGATACTGACGAATCACAAGAGATCTCAAAGGCCCCGGCCCGGGAGATCATCCGCCCGATCGAGCAGGAGATGAAGAAATCGTACATCGACTACGCGATGAGCGTCATCGTCGGCCGCGCGCTGCCGGACGTCCGGGACGGGCTCAAGCCGGTGCACCGCAGGATCCTGTATGCGATGTACGACATGGGCAACACCTTCAACAAGCCCCATAAGAAGAGCGCCAGAGTGGTCGGCGAGTGTTTTGTCGCTGGGACCCGGGTGCTAACAAAGCGGGGACTGATCCCCATCGAGGAGGTAGAGAAGGGAGAGGAAGTATACACTCAGCGGGGCACATCCATTGTGACCGAGCTCTACGAGATGCCCAAGAGAGAGCTGGTGAGGATAACTCTGGACAATGGCCTAAGTGTAACAGCCACCCCTTCTCAGCTGTTCAAGGTGATCACTCCAGGCCTAGAGTACCAATGGAAGGAGGCCAAAGACCTCACCAACATTGACCACGTTGTCATGCGGCTTGAGTATCCAGATGATACACCATACGTTGACCTTCCCGATTGGAACGGCCGCAAGATGAGGCTGGACGAGAACATCGCTTACTTGGTGGGTCAGTACCTGTCCGAGGGCTACTTTGAGAAGAGATATGGGAACTCGAATGGGCTGGGGAGGTTCAATTTCACCTCCTGCTCCACCGGTGTTATTAACAAGGTAAGGGATGCCCTGAAGGAGGCTTTCGATTACGATGCCACCATCCATAGCAGGGGTACGAACCCATATGGCGACACCCTTGATGGTGAGGTCATCAACCTCATCAGGGTCAACAACAGGCCCCTCAACGATTTCTTGATCCAATCCTTGGGTATCGATCAAAGCTGGAAGGCCTCGACGAAACGCATACCAGAGTTGTTCTTCCGTTCACCGAAATCAGTCTTGAGGGCGCTGATCTCAGGCCTGATCGATGGTGATGGCTCGGTCCACAAGGGCCGATGCACGATCCAATATGGTACCGTTTCCGAGGGCTTAGCCGATGACCTCCAATTGATAATGCAGCATCTCGGGGTCCAGAGCCACCGTCGAGTTCAGGACCTGGGAGATGACCTGAATATCCTTAATGGAAAAATAATCAACCAGAACTATCCCCTTTTAGCCATAGAGGTTGAGGGAAGGTTCGCCAAGGCCCTCGCCAGACAGCTAGACCTTCACAATGAGAACAGAAAGGAGAGGCTAAAAGCGATACTTAACGCTCCCAATAAGGTCTCATCCTTCGACCGCATACCAAACGCTGGTACTGTCCTGTTCGATGACCTAACAGAGCATCACCTTGGCTCTGGATGGTACCAGGACATCGAGGGGAACAAGTTCCGGAGCGAGATCGCATATCCGGATGGGACCAAGATCAGGTATTCATCGGATCTCAAAGAGCATCCCCTGGGCCGGACCCAGATATTGGATTGGGGGATCAAGGACAAGCTGAGCAGGATAGGCTCGAAATGGGCGCCGTTCGTCGAGGACATCCTGAAGAACAACACCTACTTCATGAAGGTCGACAAAGTAGAGGCTTCTCCCGCCGAGCGCACTTATGATCTGCAGGTCGCAGGGGCCCATGAGTTCGTCGCCAATGGAATCATCGGACACAACTGCTTGGGCAAGTACCATCCGCATGGCGATTCCGCGGTCTACGACGCGCTGGTGCGCATGGCCCAGGACTTCTCCCTGCGATACACGCTCATCAACGGTCACGGCAACTTCGGCAGCGTGGACGGCGACGAGGCGGCGGCCATGCGTTACACCGAGTGCCGCCTGGAGAAGATAGCCGAGGACCTCCTGCTGGACATCGACAAGGAGACCGTAGACTTCGTCGACAACTTCGACGCTTCGCTGAAGGAGCCGGTGGTGCTGCCATCGAAGTTCCCCAACCTCCTGGTGAACGGCTCATCGGGCATCGCCGTGGGCATGGCCACGAACATCCCGCCCCACAACCTGCGGGAGATATGCGACGCTCTGATACACCTGATAGACGAGCCGTCGGCGGACAACCTCGACCTGATGGCCTTCGTCCGGGGCCCGGACTTCCCCACCGGGGGCATAATCTACGGCACCAACGGCATCATCGAGGCCTACTCCACCGGCAAGGGCCGGTTGAGGGTGCGGGCGCGGACCAACATCGAAGAGCATGAAGGGAAGAAGCGCATCATAGTCACCGAGATCCCCTACCAGGTAAACAAGTCGGCGATGATCGAGAACATCGCCGAGCTGGTGAAGGACAAGAGGATCGAGGGCATTACCGACCTCCGGGACGAGAGCGACCGCGACGGCATGCGCGTGGTCATCGAGCTTCGGCGCGACGCCATGGAGGAGATAGTCCTCAACCAGCTGTTCACCCACACCCAGATGCAGGTGACCTTCGGGGTCATCAACCTGGCGCTGGTCAACAACGAGCCCAAGGTCCTGACCCTCAGGGACATGCTCCAAGCGTACATCGACTACCGCAGGGAGGTGGTGACCCGGCGCACCCAGTACGATCTGCGGCAGGCCAAGGCGCGGGACCACATCCTGCAGGGACTGATCAAGGCGGTGGACTCCCTGGACGAGGCGGTCCGCATCATCCGCGAGGCCCGGACCACCGATGACGCAAGGGACGGCCTTATGCGGAGGTTCGAGCTGGACGAGGTGCAGGCCAAGGCCATCCTGGACATGAGGCTCCGGGCCCTCACCGGCCTGGAGATAGAAGATCTGCGGAAAGAGTTCGCGGAGATCGAGCAGAGCATCCGCGACCTCGAGGCCATCCTGGCCGACGAGTCCAAGGTCATGGGCCTGATCAAGGCCGAGCTGGCCGAGGTCCGCGAGGCCTACGGCGACGACCGGAAGACGGAGATTGTCATCGACACCGGGGAGCTGGACATCGAGGACCTCATCCCCAACGAGGAGATGGTGGTCATGATCTCCAGCGACAACTACATCAAGCGC
>MVRB01000102.1 GCA_002067635.1 Methanomassiliicoccales archaeon PtaU1.Bin030
AGGTAGCCCAGGACCAGCATGAATAAAGAAATGAGCCAGAAGAGCTTGAAGGTCCGTCCCCGGACCTTGGGGTCCTTCCAGTCAAAATGTTCACGAAGCGGTTTCAACTTCCCTGGCCCCTGCCTTGTCCTTGATGCGCTTCAGCCGGAAAGTGTTCTCGCGTTCCATCTCCTCAAGGCGAAGCTCGATGAAGGACTCGGCGGCCTCGAGCTCGGGAATGACCTTGTACTCCAGCGCGTTCACACGCCGCTTGGTCTTCTCGATCTCATCCAGGAGCTTCTTCATCGTCGTCTCGATCTCGGCCGCCTGCACCAGGGTCTCCACCAGGCTCTCGAATGCCGCGGTGGCATCATCGATGTGAGTGGAGGTGCCGATGACACCGTAGCCACGCTGATCGATGGTGCTCTTTATGGAGTTGGTCTCGATCTCAGGGACCACCAGGCCCATGATGTTCTTGGAGCGAAGGGTGATCTCCGGGTGCAGGCGGAGGGCGAAGGCCGCGGATTTGACGGCAATGGTACCGTCCACAGCGTTGGCTGTGGCGATCTTGCCCATAGCCAGCTCATAGTCCTTGGTGATCTTCATGCGGACCTCCTTCGCCTGCTCGAGGATCTTGAAGAACTCGATGATGAGGCCGTCCCTCTTCATCTTCAGGATCTTGTAGCCCGACTTGGTGAGCTTGATCCTCTTCTTGATCTCGAGCAGTTCGGACCGAGTTGGCTTTACCTCACGCGCTGCCATATCTTCACGCACTCTTTCTGTGGGCGGGGTGGTACTTCTCGATGTACTTCCGGTCGATCCTGGAGAGCTGGTTCTCGGGGATGGCGGCTAGAAGGTCCCACGCGATGTCAAGGGTGGTCTCGATCTCCCTGTCCTCGTCGGAGCCCTGCCTGACGAACCTGTTCTCGAAGGCATCGGCGAACTCCAGGAACTTACGGTCCCTCTCGGACAGAGCGTCCTTACCGACGATGGCCACCAGGCCGCGGAGGTCCCTGCCTTCCGCATAGGCGGCGTAGCACTGGTCGGAAACGGCCTTATGGTCCTCCCTGGTGAGGCCCGGACCGATACCGGCGTTCATCAGCCTGGAAAGAGAGGCGCCCACGTTGATGGGTGGGGATATGCCGGCCCTGTTCAGTTCTCTGGAGGCCACGATCTGGCCCTCGGTGATGTAACCGGTGAGATCAGGGATGGGGTGGGTGATATCGTCACCTGGCATGGTCAGGATCGGGATCTGGGTGATGGAACCGCTCTTTCCCTTTATACGTCCAGCCCTCTCGTAGAGGGAGGCCAGGTCGGTGTACATGTACCCTGGATAGCCACGGCGACCGGGCACTTCCTCACGGGCCGCGCCGATCTGCCTCAGCGCCTCACAGTAGTTGGTAATATCGGTGAGAATGACCAGCACGTGCATGTTGAGCTCGAAGGCCAGGTACTCCGCGGTGGTCAGGGCCAGACGGGGGGTGATGATCCTCTCGATGGCTGGGTCGTCCGCGAGGTTCATGAAGACGACAGCACGCTTCAGCGCACCGGTCCTCTCGAAGTCGGCCATGAAATACTGAGCCTCTTCTGCGGTGATGCCCATTGCAGCGAAGACCACGGCGAACTCCTCGTTGGAGCCGCGCACCTTGGCCTGCCTGGCGATCTGCAGAGCGATGTCGTTGTGGGGCAGACCGGAACCGGAGAAGATGGGGAGCTTCTGCCCGCGGACCAGGGTGTTCATACCGTCTATGGTGGAGATACCGGTCTGGATGAACTCCTTGGGCTCTGCGCGCGCCCACGGGTTGATGGCCGCTCCGTTGATGTCCAACCTGTCCTCGGGAGTGATCGCCGGGCCGCCGTCGATGGGGTCACCGGCACCGTTGAGGATCCTGCCGAGCATGTCCTGGGACACAGGCATACGCATGGTCTCGCCAAGGAAGCGGACACCTGCCGCCTTCTCGATCCCAGAGGTCCCTTCGAACACCTGGATGACCACGTACTTATCGGAGGTGTCAAGCACCTGCCCCCTCTTCTGGGTCCCGTCGGGCATGGTTACAGTGGCCAGCTCGTTATATCCGACCGGTTCTGTCTTCTCCACGAAAACGAGCGGCCCCGCGATCTGTGAGATTGTACGGTATTCCTTAGACACGATGCTCATTTCTTCTCCCCCAGGGTCTCGAACTGAATTGGCATCTCTTTGGCAATCTCCTCAAGCTCGTGGTCGATGGTATCCTCGAACTTGGACTTGGCCAGCCTGTTCCTGACCGGAAGTCCCACGATTGCGTCCACAGCCACATCGTTCTCCACGGCCTTGTTGGCCAGCTCGGAGAACTTCTTTATTAGCTTCATGTAGGTGTACTGCCTGTTCAGGGGGCAGTAGGTATCGACCTTATGGTAGGCGTTCTGCTGCAGGAAGATCTCACGGATCATCCTGGCGATCTCCAAGGTCATCTTCTGCTCGTCGGGGAGAGCGTCGGAACCGACCAGCTGCACGATCTCCTGAAGCTCGGACTCCTTCTGCAGGACCTCCATTGCCCAGTTGCGAAGGGCGGGGAAGTCCTGGGCGACGTTGGCCCGGTACCACGCATCCAGATTGGAGGTGTACAGTGAGTAGGAGGTGAGCCAGTTGATGGCGGGGAAGTGCCTGCGCTCACGGAGCTTGGAGTCCAGCGCCCAGAAGACCCTCACGATACGCAGGGTGTTCTGGGTGACAGGCTCGGACAGGTCACCGCCTGGCGGAGAGACCGCTCCCACGACAGAGACCGATCCCATCGTGCCGTTGGGGTTCTGCACGCGGCCGGCACGCTCATAGAACTCAGAGAGCCTCGCCGAAAGGTAGGCTGGATAACCTTCCTCACCAGGCATCTCTTCCAGCCTCGAGGAGATCTCTCTCATGGCCTCGGCCCACCTGGAGGTGGAGTCCGCCATAAGGGAGACGTTGTATCCCATGTCCCTGTAGTACTCAGCGATGGTCATACCTGTGTAAACAGAGCACTCACGGGCAGCGACAGGCATGTTGGAGGTGTTGGCGATGAGGACGGTCCTCTGCATCAGAGGCTCGCCGGTCTTGGGGTCCTCGAGCTCGGGGAAGGTCGCTAGAACCTCGGTCATCTCGTTGCCGCGCTCACCGCAGCCGATGTAGACGACGATCTCTGCATCGGACCACTTCGCAAGCTGCTGCTGGGTAACGGTCTTCCCGGTACCGAACGCACCGGGGATGGCCCCCGTGCCACCCTTGGGGATGGGGAACATGGTGTCTAGCACTCTCTGACCGGTGAGGAGAGGGATGTCCGGAAGCAGCTTCTTGCCGAACGGCCTTCCGCTTCGGACGGGCCAGTTCTGCATCATCTTGACGTTCTTGCCACCGATCACGCCGATGGTCTCGTCAACAGTGAAGGAGCCGTCGTTCAGCTGCTCTATCTTGCCGGATACACCATAGGGCACCATGATCTTGTGGACCATGTAGGCCTCCTTCACGGTACCAAGGATCGAGCCGGGAGATACCTCGTCGCCCTTCTTGGCGGTGGGCTCGAAGGCCCACTTCTTCTTGTGATCGAGACCTGCTGCGCTTACACCCCTCTTGATGAAGTTGCCCATCGAGGACATCAGCACGGGCAGCGGCCTCTGGATACCATCATAAACACTACCAAGCAGGCCTGGCCCGAGCTCGGCCACAAGGGGCTGCCCAGTGTCCACGACCTTCTCCCCGGGTTTCAGGCCAGACGTCTCCTCGTAAACCTGGATGACGGTCTTGTCGCCGGCGATCTTGATGACCTCTCCCATGAGGCCTTCCTGACCTACCTGCATGACATCGTACATCCTTGGGGAGATACCGACGGCAGTAACGACCGGTCCGGCCACCCTGTGAATCTCTCCTTGCTTTGCCATTTCAATCCCTCTCGGTCTTGTATAAATCAACGCCAATTGCGCTCTTGACCTTCTCTCTAAGGTCGCCTTCCTCTCCTCCGACCGGTATGACGACCGGGGAGATGTTGCCCATCATCTTCCTTCGAGTGTTGGGTCCGACCTTCGTTAGTTCGTTAGCGTTCACTGCTAGGATACCAATGGATGTGTCACTTATCAGTTCCAGAACCTTGGCCTCCATCTCTTCGGGCTTGGCGGTGTACACCCTCCTTACGCCCGCGAGACGGAAACCGAGAACGAACTCCTCACTGCCAACAACCGCGAACTCCATCACATCACCAGCAATTTCTTTATTGCATCCGGCTGCATGCCCGAGGCCTTACCACGAGCGATGATACGGAGGTTATCCACCTCTATCCTCTTCCGGATTAGGAAGTCGATAACCGGAAGCACCGACAGGGGGTACATGTGGGAGAACTTCTCCGATTCACTGACCAGATAGTGCTGCAGGGCCAGCATGGCCTCGCTGAGATTTCCGGTCTGCTTGGCCGTTTCCACTCCCTCTTTTATCTCGTTGTAGAAAGGCAGCTTGGATAGCTCATCGATCAACTGTTCGAACGTCTCCAGGCCAGACAGCCTGTTCAGTTCGGCGAGGTCCAGGTCCCGGCCTCCCTTGATCAGGTAGGTCCTTATCTTGTCCGCCGGGAGATTGGCCTGCTTCAGCTTCAGGAGCGTCCTGAGGTTAGTGATGTCTATCTCTCTCTTTATAAAGGTGAGGAAATCCCTCTTAGGCTTGGTGTCCGGCATGACCGCTGCCAGCAACCGTTCGTAGTAGAACTTGTCGAAGTAGTCCTCGATGGGGGCGAGCGTGCCACCCTTCTCGAAGTTCGCCAAGATCTCTTCGGGAATGTGCATATCTCCCTTGGCGGTAAGGGCATCCAGGACCTCCCTGGGTGTGTTCAAGGATATCAGGGAGTTAAGGCTCTCCTCGTTGAGGTTACCAGCCGGGACCAGGTCCTCCTGGATCTCCTCTAGGGATGCCCCTGAGTATTTGCCACGGAGGATCGTCTTGATGTTCCAGAAGTCCCACCTTCGAAGGTAGGTGGAGACCATGTCCCGGAGGTCTCCGGTGCAGAAGCTGATGACCTCCCTGTAGGTACGGGCGAGGTTCTTGGACACGCCGAGCTCGATGAGGTCGACGCCCGAATATCGGGCCGCCAGCTCTGTCATCTCGACCTTGTACTTGGTCTCGCCCATGAACCTGCCGATCTCGTTCAGGTCCATCATCAGCAGCTTGGGATAGTTGTCCTTGGTCAGCAGGGAGCTCTTCTTCGCCTTGACCCTGGTGGTCGCGTACTCGTAGTTCCCCCTGCGCAGACTTTGTCCTTTCATTTATTCACCAAAGTACCCTTACTCGAAGAGTATGTTCGAAACGTTCTTCAGCTCTCGATCCCAGATAACTTCCAGGATGGACTTGAAGCGATAGTCAAGACGGACCGCGCCGTCCTCGGACTCCAGGATCAGGCCGGGCTCCATGTCGGTCTCGGTCAGGGACGCGCAGCCCCTGAGGCCAGCAAGAAGGTCGGCCTCTCCCTTGGGAATAAAGACCTTGGGATGGTGGATGATCTTCTTACCATCGGCCAGCATCTTCTTGTATAGGGCAGACTTTTGCTTAGGGTCCAGAGCGGATAGCTCATTGAGGGTCTCCGCGAAGGTTCGGTTCAAGATCTCCTTTCGGGCGTTGAGTATGACCTTCTTGGATTCCAGCTCGGCGCTGGAAAGCTCCTGTCGCCTCATCCTGTTGAGGGTCTCCTGGAGCTCCTTTTCTTCTGCCTTCTGCAACTTGTCTATCCTCTGGTCGGATTCCTGGAGTATCTTCGCTCGCTCCTTTTCCGCGTCCTGGATGCGCTTTGCGGCCTCTTGCCTGGCGCCTTCCAGGATATCATTGGCTACCTTGTCCAGTGCCATGAGTCAGCCCCTGTCCAGTTGCTTCCTGCTTAGAACTTGATCCAGAGCAGGATGGCCATGACCAGACCGAAGATGACGATGGTCTCGGGAATGACGGTGAAGATAAGGCTCTTACCGAACAGCTTCTCATCCTCAGCGATCGCACCGACCGCAGCGGCACCGATCGGACCCTCGGCAATACCCGTGCCCAAACCCGCAAGTCCAACTGCCAGTCCAGCACCAATCGCAACCAGTCCACCACCAATGCTAACGTCTACCATGTCTTATTCCTCCATAGTATGCTTTCTCTCTATCTTCAGCGGGTTGAACTCCAAACCGCCGCCTTCGAAGAATTTTGTAAAGAGCTCGACGTACTGCAACCTGATGGATTGCAGACCGGCCGAGATTAGACCCAGGATGAAGATCATCAGATGGCCTACGACGAATATCAGCAGGGCCACCAAGAGGAAGATACCACCCTCGGGCGCTATCAGTCCGATCGCGATGTAGTTGAAGGCCAAGGCCATTCCGGACTTGGACATCCCAATCGCGGTTATTCGAGTATAGGATATTACGTTGCTCAACAGCTCGGGAAGCTCGATGATGGCCTTACCGCCCTCGGCTATCAAGGCCAGGGCCAGACCTGGGATCAACAGCGCAAGCGAACCTATGAACAACGGGTCCATCACGTTCAATTCTCCGCCCAATATGAGCACATCGACCATCACCAAGAGCATCAAGGCCCCGCCGGCGAGGATCAGGATCCACGAGAACTTCTCGAAGATCGCGGCCTTCAGCCCGTGCCTCAGTGACACGTTGTACAGCCCCAGGATCAGACCTACCATCAGGTGCACGAAGCCTATCCAGACGCTGATATAGAGCAGCATCTTGACGTCCTCGAGCTTGCTGAAGTAGCCCAGCTGGACGGGGAAGTCGCCAATGTTGAACAGCACGTGCGGGATATCTATGCCCAGCAGGCCGGCCCATGTGTAAGTGACGCTGCTAAGTTCCGACTCGCCGTGGTGAATCGCAGTGAACTCGATCCCGAACAGGTCCCCGAACAGGAAGAAGCCCAAGAACATGGATACCAGACCGCCGTAGAACAGGATCGTGGCAAGTCCCTTCCAATCCTTGCTCTTGGCCCTCGTAAGTCCCAGCCATCCCAGGATGGTGAAGATCAGACCGTACCCCACATCCCCGATCATGAGGCCGAAGAAGACGGGGAAGAACAGTGTAAGGGCAATTGTCGGATCGATCTCGTTGTAACGGGGGTTGTTGATGAGCTTGGTGTAGAATGAGAACTGGTCTGCAACCTTGCGGTGCTTGAGCTTGACGGGGGTCTCCTCGCTCATGGGAACGGCGATGGCCTCAGCGGTCATTACGCCCGCCTCCACCGACCCCTCCGCCTTGGTATGGTGCTCTTCCTTCCTCTCCTTCGTTTCCAGGAGCTCTATGTAGATGTCGTCACCGAACTTATCGGAGAAGGACTTGGTTATGGTTCCAAACTCGCTAGTCGGTACCCAGGCCTCGAGCACAAAGGAGTGGTCGGTTGCGCCCATCCTAAGCGGGAGCTCGGCCTTCTCCACCTCGATGCTCAGATACTCGTCCGAGGCCAGGATGTACGTGGCATGCTTCTCCTGGAGCTCCTTGAGCTTCACGGAGACGTCCTCGGATTCCTTGCTGAGGGTGGAGATCTCCTGCTCCAACTTGCTCGCGATCTCGGCCGGCATCCCCGTTCCTGCGGGTGCAGGGATGTCCGTGAAGCCAGCCTTTATCAGGGCCTTCTCGACCTCTTCAGCCTTGGCCTTGGGGACGAACAGCGCTATGAAGTTGTTGTCCCCGCTGTCCCTGAACATCTCGAAATCGTCACCCAATACCTCACGTACTCCCGGTTCAGGGTCGGTTTTGACCTGCCCCGTGAAAACCTCGAGGTTCTTGTAGCCTCGGTACATCTCAAGGTCCAGGGGGATACCCTTGAACGCCTCCAGCGACTTGAGGTATGTCTCGGCCTCGGTGAGCCGGGTCTGCTTGGCGTTCTTGGACTCCACGACCATCGCGATCTCAGACTCGATTTCGGAGAGGGTCTTGTCAAGGGTCTCTTCCAACTGCTTGACGGACATTCTCTCATGGTGGCCGTGCTCGTCGAGCTCGAGGTCCTTGCCAATAGAGCGCAACTTCAAAAGCTTGTGCGAGGCGTCAGAGGCATTGGCGAGGGGTGTTCCCAATGTGAACCCCTCCTCCTCAGAAAAGTCGACGACGTGGATGTTCTCAAGTGAATACAAGAGGTCGATAGTTCCCGGCAGCCGGTCCCTGGTCCCGATGACCAGTATCTTACTCATTTGTTCCGGTAGCAGCATCGAATGTCCTCTCAAAGTGGTTCCTGATGTGCGTTTTTGCCTTGGGGATTCGATCCTTAGCCTTCGCCATCAGCTTGGCAGCCTCCTCTGTCCCCTTGCGCATCGAGTCGCTCCTTTGAGCGGCAAGGCTTGCCTTTTCTTGTGAGATGGCGGCCTCGATCTTTTTACGGATAGCGGCCTCAGCAGCCTGGTACTTCTCTATCGCCTCCCTGCGGGCTGCGACAAGGATCGCCTTCTGCTTTTCTTCCGCTTCCTCGATTATCCGGCTCGCTTTGGCCTCGGTATCTCGTACCTGGAGAAGTGTATCAGCTTTGCCCACGGATCTCTCTCCGGAAGGTTTCATGAGTATAGACTCATAATATTTAAACTGTTGTTAGCTGTGACATTATCATACGCGACTTTCATTGGCCATCCAGTCTTATTTTTGAAAACGGAAATCATCCAGACTGGAAAATAAAATATTAAGGCCATCGGCGGACGCATAAATCACTGCTCGTCCTCGTTCGGTCCTGTGTACTGCCGGACCCTGATGCCGCTCTCATCGAGCACCGCCCGGGAGAGCTCGTCGACGTAATCGTCCTTGTAAACTATCTCCTTGATGCCCGCGTTGACCAGGATCTTCGTGCACATTACGCAGGGGAAGTTGGTGGTGTAGATCGTCGAGCCCTTGATGCTCACCCCGAAGTAGGCGGCCTGTATCACCGCGTTCTGCTCCGCGTGCACGCCCCGGCACAGCTCATGGCGTGTCCCTGACTCGATGTTGTGCTCCAACCGCACGCAGCCGACCTCGGCACAATGCTTAAGGCCCTTGGGCGCACCGTTGTAGCCGGTGGTGAGGACCCTCTTCTCCTTGACCACGACCGCGCCCACGTTGCGCCGCAGGCAGGTGGAGCGGGTGGCCACCAGGTCGGCCATGCGCATGAAGTAGGTGTCATTATCGGGCCTGCCCATGGTGGGACGATTCCCTCTTCCCCATATGTATTTTCCCATCGCCGGTCTTTGAGCCCTGGCCTGGCATCAAGCGCGCGACGCAACTGCCAAATCTATTATAGTTTCCCTTGCATTGATGAGGTTGTGCCTTCCCAGAGCAAGAGGTTTCTAGGACGGTTGTCGTCCCTCAAGGCTTTCATAATTGCCCCGCTGGTCTTCCTGCTGTTGCTGGGAGCGGTGTTCGCTTACAGCGGATTGTGGCCCCCCATGGTGGTAATCGAGTCCAAGAGCATGCAGCATGCCGATGAGAGCTCCATAGGGACCATAGACACCGGGGACATCGTGGTGGTCAAGAAGATCACGTCGACAAACGAGGTGATAACGTACCTTGATGCGGTACCAACCGGCCACACGACCTATGGTGCGCTGGGGGACGTGATAGTCTATTACAAGTCAGGCATGTCCAAGCCCATAATCCACAGGGCCATGTGCAACCTGGTGTACAATACCACAGGAGGGGGTTTTGATATTCCAGCTCTGGCGAACGTCCCGTCGAGCATGTGGTCGGTGACCGGCGACGAGAAGAGGTGGTGGAACGTGGACGGGGTCCTGGAACTGTACGACATAGGATACCAGAAGGTCACCCTGTCCATCGACCTGACAGCCATGCTGGACTACATGAAGTCCCCGAACTACGGCGGCACTCCCCATGGCGGTCTGATAACCATGGGGGACTATAACTGGTACGAGGGTGCCGACGGCACCTACATGGGGAAGTACGACCAGAAGTGGATAAGCACCGTCAAGGAGCCGGTCAAGGACGAGTGGCTCGTGGGAAAGGCGCGCGGGGAGCTGCCGTGGTTCGGCCTTCTCAAGCTGTACGCGACCGGAACCGCTCCATCCTACACCCCCCGTAACAGCGTGGTCGACCTCATCGCGAGCATCGCTGCCATCGTCCTCCTTCCCATAATCCTGGACATAATACTCGACCTCATGAAGAGGAGGGGGGTGCATCTATTCGGGAAGAACAAGGTGAAGGACGAGGGCTCGGATAAGAGGGACCCTCCGGAATGATCATATAAGAGTGGTCTGGTTCTTAGGCCGGTAGTTCTTGATGGACTGGAGGATCTCGTCCTCCTCCAGTATCTTCATAGTTTCCACTCGAGGTACCGAGGACTCTATCTCCTTGGTCCGGCCGCCCCTTCCGAACGATTTCACGCGGGCGTGGATGATGCCCAGCATGTCCAGTTCGGAGATAAGGTCGGTGATCCTGCGCTGCGTGAGTACCGTTACGCCCACCATGTGGCTGAGTTCTCGGTAAGTCTCATAGACGTCGCCCGTGGTGAGCCTGCCTTCACCCTTCTCCTCGTTGAGGATGATGCTCATAAGGACCAGCTTGGACTGTGTGGGGAGGGTCCGGATGGCTTCGGTCACGCAGTCTAGCTCTATCTTGTTCTTGGCCTTGTAGACGTGGGCCTCGGTGACCTTGTCGTCCCCGTTGCGCTCCGCTATCTCGGCGGCGACCCTGAGCAGGTCCAGGGCACGGCGTGCATCTCCGTGCTCCTGGGCTGCCAAGGCCGAGCACAATGGTGCGACGCTGGGATCGATGACCCCCTGATAGAACGCGATGTTGGAGCGCTGGTTCAGGATGTCCTTCAGCTGCTCGGCGTTGTACGGTGGAAAGACCATCTTCTCCTCCCCCAGTCGGCTTTTTACCCTGGGATCGAGGAACTCGGTGAACTTCAGGTCGTTGGAGATGCCTATCAGCGAGACCTTTGCGTTCTGCAGGTCATCGTTTATCCGGGAGAGGTGGTACAGTACATCGTCGCCGGACTTGTAGACCAGCTTATCGATCTCGTCCAATACCAGGATCACCACCCGGTTGGTCTCGTCGATCTTCTCCCGAAGGATGTTGTAGACCCGCTCTGTGCTCCATCCCGTGAAGGGTATGCGGTCGTTGAAATCCTCTATGAACATGTTGCCGATGTTCTGGAGCACACCGTACTGAGTGTCGACCACCTCGCAGTTCATGTAGAGGTAGCTGACCCGGTTGAACTCGCTGTCAGCCTTCTTGATTTCCTTACCGAGATATTTTACGGAGGCGGTCTTTCCTGTGCCCGTCTTCCCGAAAATAAGGACGTTGGAGGGGCGATCGCCCCTGAGAGCGGTGACAAGTATCGATGCCAGCTGATTGATCTGTTCTCTTCGATGGGGCAGCTCGTCCGGAATGTACGAAGGTCTCAGTATCTCTCTGTTCCTCTGGAATATCTTTTTTGAGCTTAGGTACTGTTGGAATACGGTTTCGTCCATAATTGGCTCCCCTTTTAAAATTTTTAAAGGAACCGCCCCACCCCTTTTCTTCCATTGGAACAGCGGCCGCTTTTTTGCCCGAAAATGGTATGAGGGGCAGGTATATTTTAGTTTGTCTCGACCTCA
>MVRB01000103.1 GCA_002067635.1 Methanomassiliicoccales archaeon PtaU1.Bin030
GCCTTGACCAGGCTCAGGGAGTAACCAGCCTCCACGCCCAGACGCATCATCAGCACTGTGCTATTGAAGACCATATCTCTTAGGACCTCATCTGATATGGAGTTCAGGTCCATGGTCAGGGCAAGGTTAACTCGTGTGGTACCACCTGTAGGGATGTCCACCGGCTCTGTCCTCTGGTCCGTTATGACTAGATTCCCGTTGCTCACCCTCAGCATGAGCGTGAGGTCCTCGATGCTGAAGTATCCGTAGTTGCTGACATCGATAGGCAACGACATAGTGATCCTGTCGCCCTCCATGGTAGGTTCGTTCTCCTGGTTCTCAGGGATGCTGACACTGAGGTCCCCGGTGGCCAGGGGCAGAATGCTAAGCACTATGATGGCTACGATGATCAGGTCGACCGCGATAATGGCCGATCTGACGGCCCAAAGGCTCCAGCGCATGATGGTGCGTACCCATCAAGGTATTTTCATCTTTGCGACATAAGGGTCATGATTTGAGAATTAGGGACAGGTGGTGATATCGTCATCGCCCAGGGAGACCAGTAATTTTATATTGGCGCATAGGATAAGAATCTCGGGTTGTGAGATGGTATCAGAGACTTTCGAGGTCGAGTGTCCGGTATGTGATCAGAAGGTACCCTCGGATGCGACCCATTGCCCCAACTGCGGGGCGGAGTTCAACTTCTCAGGCGTGGAGGAACTGAAGAAGGTCGCCCGGGAGATCAACGACCCCGGGGCCGGAGTAAGGGTACCTGTCACCAAGGAGGTCGTGGAACAGGCGCCAGCGGCCGCTGTCCCTTCGGAATCGGCCGGGGAGGAAAGGCGCAAGGATGGCCTGTTCGGAAAACTGTTCAAGAAGAAGCGGTAGGGCGGCTTGAAAAGGTTAATAGCTGGTAGGCGAATGAGCGACCGATGAGCGATATAAGGATCAGGAAACGCCATCGCCTTCGGGAGAAGGAGATCAAGGTCTTGGACGAGGAGCTCCGTTCCCGCCTGGGAGTTGAGGTGTTCGTACCCGGGGAGGCGGTGGACAGGGCGGAGAGCACCGAGTTCGATGTCCTGTTCATCAACAACCAGGTCCAGGGGATAATCTACCAAGGAAAGGCATTCTTAACGGTCAGAGGGCTCCTGAAGCATCCCCCTTCCAAGGCCTATGTGGTAGTGGACATGGGCGCGGTGCCTTTCGTGACCAAGGGCGCGGATGTCATGGGGCCGGGGATAGTGGACGCAGATCCCGCCATAGTCCCAGGGGACCTGGTATGGATAAAGGACGTAAAGAACGGCCGTCCGCTGGCCATCGGCGAGGCTCTCATTTCCGGGGATCAGATGAGGACACGGTCCCCCGGCAAGGCCATCAACAGCATACACTATGTTGCCGATAAGCTGTGGAAGGTCGATGAGGACCAGTGACGGTCCCTTGGATTAATACCTGCCCCTGCGATACAGTGATATGAAGGCGAACGATACGACCGAGGAGTGGATGAGGGAGGACCCGGTGGTGGACTACCTCATGGCGCTCGATTCCGGAACCAGCGCCAGGGGACGGGAGAAGCGCAGTGGGAGAATGCTCGCCCTGCCTGCGGTCCGGGCGCTCGTGCGTGACGTCTCGATTGATCCCTGGCCTCCGATCAACAGCCATCGCAGCGCCCAGCACCCCCTGCACAAGCTATCCTTCCTGGCTGAGCTGGGGGCCAGCGGCGAGGAGCTGGGTGTGGAGGGGGTCCTGGACCGCATCATCGCCTCGGTGGGCGAGGAGGGTGTGCCCAGACTGCCTATGTCCATCTCGCGCTCGCACGGCGGCTCCGGTGATGCCATCCTCAGCTGGGCCCTGTGCGACACCCCCACCCTGGTCTACTCTGCCATCAAGTTGGGCAGAGGGGACGATCCTGCCATCAGGTCGGCGGTCCGCCAGCTGACATCCCTCGCAAGCCCCAACGGGTACCGGTGCGTGACCTCGACGTCGCTGGGAGGCTTCCGTGGCCCCGGCAGGAAGGAAGACCCCTGCCCGTATGCCACCCTGCTCATGCTCAAGCTGCTTTCCTTGGTCGCCCCCTCATCTGAGGAGGCGGGAAGGGCAGGGGTATGCCTTCTGGACCTGTGGGAGCACAGCCTGACCAAGCACCCGTACATATTCTACATGGGCACCGACTTCAGGAAGCTGAAGTACCCCCTGGTATGGTACGACATAATGCATGTGGCCGAGGTCCTAACCAGGTCCGGCCGGTCCCGCGACGACCCTCGCCTCCAGGACATGCTCGGAGTGATCGCCGGACAGGGCGATGAAATGGGCCGTTACACGCCGGGTTCGGTGTGGTTACCATGGAGGGACTGGGACTTCGGACAGAGGAAGGTGCCCTCCCGTCTCCTCACCTACGCAGTTCACCGAATATTGTCCAGATACGATAGTCTTGATATTTCGGACGGTGTGTGAAAAGGATATATAGGCACCCGCTTATTCCTAAAAAGTAGGGATGCCATGCCTTTGCTAGGTAGAAGGAATTTTATTACGAAGAAGGAGGACGTTCAGACCGTGGAGACGGACCAGTACATCGACCTTGGGGCCATGTACTTCGAGGAGGAGGCCGCCACGGCCGGAAAGGGAATGGTCAAGCTTGCGGAGATCTATCGCTATGAGGACCTTTCAGATCTTACCCAGCCTGTGTACGACGGTAACGTGCTGATACTCGATTATGCCAACATCGCCAACGACACTGACACGCTCAGAAGGATCACCAGCGAGCTGAAGGCGGTCGCCAGGGACAC
>MVRB01000104.1 GCA_002067635.1 Methanomassiliicoccales archaeon PtaU1.Bin030
CCAGCTCGGGGCTGCAGATGTGGACCGTCGCCCCATATTGTGGATCACGGTTCTCCACTACCTTCCCCACGATCTCCTCCCAGGTGCCTGTGTAGGTGTCAGGAAGGGCAGGATGGAGGTTGATGATATCGTACCTCTGACATGTGATAGGGTCTATGATGAGCATGTAGCCTGCGAGCACCCCGAAGTCCATGGGGTGAATTGCGATCCGCTCCCTCAGCCCCTCGCCGTACGCATCCCTCCATCTCTCCAGGTCTTTCACCTTGAGATCCGGCCGGAAGCTGTCCGATGGGAATACGATCACCGGTATCCCCTCCTCCGTGGCCATGTCGATGAGGCGCTGTCGATAGGCGTTCCCCTTCACAGCGCGGTTGATGAACACGAAGGACACCTTGGCGTCGATATCTCCGTTGTGGACCCATTCCATCAGGGTCCTGAACAGGTTGAGGGATCCTGGTCCTCGGGCGGTGGTGAACCAACCGATGCTCTTGGCTCTATCTCTCATCGTACCGGAAATGCATCGAGGCAATATTTGAATCGCGGCCCACAACGTACCTGGCCCATAGACAGCCCCATCCTTTGACACCCGACCTTCCATCCTTGAGATGGCCCGGTCCTACACCTATGCCCGCCTGCTATAGGGGTAGGTTCGGCAGGCCTAAGGAGCATTGTTCTCACCGTTCATTATAAAAATAGAAAATGTTATTAATGAGAACGGTAGCTCGCCAGTTCTGAGGCCCTCCGTTCCATGTCCGATCTTCTGCCCGTACGCAAGTTCGTGGCCCCCGAGATCATTTTCGGCAGCGGGTCAAGGCATCTCATCGCCCAACATGTCCTGTCGTTGCATGGACGCTCCGTTCTCCTGGTCAGCGATCCAGGCGTGATAAGGGCCGGTTGGACCGGGGAGATTGCCGACCTCTTATCCTCAAAAGGCCTGGATGTAACGCTCTTCCATGAGCTGACCCCCAATCCGAAGACCGCCGAGATCATGAAAGGTGCGGAGGTCTACCGCCGGAACGGGTGCGATGTCATAATATCGGTCGGAGGAGGGAGCGCCATCGACTGCGGTAAGGCCCTGGGGGTGGCGGTCACCAACCATTGCCACATATTGGAGATGGAGGGGGTCGACCTCGTTAAGCTTCCAGGCCCACCGATGATATGCATACCTACAACAGCCGGCTCCTCCGCGGACGTGTCGCAGTTCGCGGCCTTCTCCGATGAGACCAGGAGAAGGAAGACAGGGATAGTGAGCAAGACCATGGTGCCCGACCTGACCATCATCGATCCTGAGACGACGGTGACGATGCCTCCCCGCCTGACGGCGGCCACAGGCCTCGACGCATTGTGCCATGGCATAGAGGCCTACGTGTCCAACGCCTCCTCCACCATCACCGACCTGAACGCCCTGGAGGCCATCCGCCTGCTGACCGACAACCTCCTCCGTGCCTACGACTCCCCGGAGGACCTGAAGGCCCGGGAACCGGTGATGCTGGCCAGCATGTATGCCGGGCTCGCCATGTCCAACGCCAGCCTGGGCCTGGTGCACTCCATGGCCCACAGCCTGGGAGGGTACCTCGACTACCCTCACGGAGAGTGCAACGCCAAGCTACTGAAGCACGTGATACCGTACAACTACCCCTTCGCCTCGGAAAGGTACCGCAAGATAGAGCAGATAATGCGGGGCTCGAAGCCTGGAGGGAGTGGAGGCCCCGATGGGCTCGTAGAGGTGCTTGAGGAGATGATCCAGCACATGGGCATGGACCAGGGGCTGTCGGAGCTAGGGATGAAGGAAGAGGACATCCCCTATCTGACCGACATCGCGCTCCAAGATGCCTGCCACTACACGAACCCTAGGCCCGTGGTCCGGAGCGATATCGAGGAGCTGTTCTTCAGGGCGCTCTGACGTATCGCTACGGTCCCCCTGACCATGAACGCAAGATCCCCTCTGGACCTCATGCATTTGTCCAACGGGAGATCCCAGCCAACATCCCCGCCCATTATTTACCGGCCCTACTGATGGCTACGACGAACGGTGAAATCACCTGCTGGGGTTGAGGTAGAAAGGTTATTAGGGCATCATCCCCTGGAAGAGGAACGATCTCCGATGTATGAACAGTTCCCCGTCAGGAAGTTCGTCGCACCTGAGATAATCCTGGGAAATGGATCTAGAAGCCTTGTAGGGCAATACGCGAAGACCCTCCACGGTAGAAACGTGTTCTTGGTCAGCGATCCCGGCATCCTTAGGGCAGGATGGGCGGGAGAGGTGCGGGACGAGCTCGAAAGGCAAGATATCCACGTGGTCCTTTTCGACAAGGTCTCCCCCAACCCCAGGACATCGGAGGTGGCCAAGGGCTCACAGGAGTACCAGGAAAACGAGTGCGACCTGCTTGTGGCCGTGGGGGGAGGCAGTCCCATGGACTGCGCCAAGGCCATAGGTGCGGTGGTGACCAACCGCTGCCACGTCCTGGACCTGGAAGGTGTCGATGAGGTGACCGTTCCAGGTCCTCCGATGATATGCGTACCCACCACTGCCGGCTCCTCCGCGGACGTATCTCAGTTCGCGATAATTTCTGACGAGAACAAAAGGCGAAAGTTCGGCATAATAAGCAAGGCCATGGTGCCGGACGTATCGCTGATCGATCCCGAGGTGACGCTCACCATGCCGCCCAACCTCACCGCTGAGACCGGGATCGATGCTCTATCCCATGCTTTCGAGTCCTACGTTTCCAACGCCTCCTCGAACATGACGGACATGTATGCCCTGGAGGCCACCAAGATGATAGCCCGATACCTCCCACAGGCCTATGAGGAGCCCGCCGAGCTGAGGTTCCGGGAGAAGGTGATGCTGGGAAGCATGTACGCCGGATTGGCCTTCTCCAACGCCAGCCTGGGCCTGGTGCACTCCATGGCCCACAGCCTGGGAGGGTACCTAGACCACTCTCACGGGGAGTGCAACGCCAAGCTCCTGGAGGTCGTGGTGGCATTCAACCACTCGACCGTCCCGGAACGATACTCCGCACTGGAAGCGGCCATGGACGGTAGCAGCTCGTGCACTACCAGAGGGTTAGAAAGCTTACGTTCCAGGCTCCGGGAGCTCACCGATAGTCTGGACATGGACCCGGGGCTGTCAAAGATGGGCGTTAGGGAGGAGGACATACCCTACCTGACCGAGAATGCTTACAACGATGCTTGCCACGTCACCAACCCCCGACCTGCCTACAGGGAGGACATAGCGAGACTGTTCCATGAGGCGCTCTGAGGAAGAAATCCGGGCGGAGGCGCTCCGCCAGAAGATCATCGGCCTTGGTGAGACCTCTCACCGTAAGAGCTACTACCCCCAGCTGCAGGAGCAGATCGATGAGCTTCATGCTACGCTCAAGGCCCTGCAGGACAGTGAGAACAAGTACCGCACCCTGATAGAGAACGTCAACGTGGGGATCTTCCGCAGCGATATCAAGGATAAGGGACGCCTTGTCCAGGCCAATCCTGCGATGTGCAGGATACTTGGTTATGAGGACGAGAGGGCGATACTGGAGGCCGATCCTGATGAGTTCTACCAGGATCCGCAGGACCGTAGGGCCATCATAGACGAGCTAAAAAAAGAGGGGAGGATCAAGGACAAGAAGGTCCGTATGAGGCCGAGGTCGGGTGGCACGATCATTGTCTCCATGACCATGACGGCCCTCTATGATGAAATGGGCGATATATCGTTCATCGACGGCGTCATTGAGGACATCACGGAGAAGGAGATGAAGGAGGAGGCCCTGAGGCAGGCCAACAAGAAATGGAACCTCCTCAGCTCCATCACCCGGCACGACATCAACAATCAGGCCATGGTATTGGACGGATACCTTACACTGGCCATGGAGAGGACGACCGATGCCGAGGTCCGGAAGCTGTTGTCCAAGGCAAGGAGCAGCGTGCAATCCATCGAGAGGCACGTGGCCTTCGCCAAGGACTACCAGGACATAGGCATCAATGCACCCCGGTGGTTCGATCTCCGGGAATCGCTCATCAACGCACTGATCCCTCTGGACAAGGCGTCTTTGAGCGTCAGGCTGGAGGTGGATGACTATACCATCTTCGCTGACCCAATGATAGGGAAGGTATTCTACAACCTGGCCCAGAACGTGGTACGCCACAGCAAGGGCTCTGTCCTCGAGATAAGCACAAAGGAGGAGGACGGCAGTCTGGTGCTCTCCTTCCAGGACAACGGGGTGGGTATCAGGGACAAGTCCCGTCTCTTCATGAGGAGCAATTCAACATCCGGTTTCGGCCTTTTCCTGTCCAAGGAGATACTGTCGATAACAGGTGTGGACATAAGGGAGACGGGGGAGGCGGGGAAGGGAGCACGCTTCGAGATAATATTCGCAGAGGGTCAGTACAGGTCACCGGCCGCATCCCAAGGCCTCCCAAAACAATGAACTAGGTGCCTGCCCTATCTCGTGGCAGGGTGCAAAATGGACGGGTGCCGGGTCCTAGACCTATTGAACCAGAACAAGGACGAGACGATGGCCGTGATCGTGCGTCATGCCGATAGGCCCTCCATCGCCAGCGTGACCGAGAGCCTGGGCGTGGGGCTCAACGAGAAGGGACGGGGGGATGCCCGGAGGTTCGGCGAGCGTATAACCGGGGAACGCCAGGTGCGGTTCTTCCACAGCCCTGCGGTGCGCTGCCGGGAGACGGCGGAGGCCATGGCCGTCGGCCTTGCGGGAAATGGAAACAGGGTGCTCGGCTCCACCGAGACCTGGGACCTGTGCGCCCCCTACCTCCTGGACGATAGGACGCTGGAGGTGGCCGACAGGCTCGGGCACGGGTTCATGCGCGCATGGTTCAACGGGGAGATCGACGAGGATTGGATACTGCCGGCAGCGGTCGCCTCGGACAAGGTCCTGCGCCCCATACTGGACCGCCTGGCCGACCCCTTCGTAACCACGCGCTTGGACATTCATGTCTCCCATGATTGGGAGATAATCCTCCTGCGCGAGACGCTGTTCGGAACCCGTTACGAGCAGGATGGGTGGATAGGCTATCTGGACGGAATCGTCTTCAATATGGATGGAGCTAAGGTCCTGGCACGGTGGGGCGAGCTCCGCACTGAGATCACGCCCTGAGGATTCTGTGCCCAAGGCACGGCCTGGAACATAACCTTGCCGGCATCGGAGAGGCGGAGGCTGGGATCGAGGATGGTGCGGGTCCTGGCACCAAAGGACATTTTTATTAGTGCCGCCTCGTACAGGTATCGAGACAGAGGCACGTGGATGAAGGTACTTGCCATCATGGGGAGCCCCCGTAAGAACGGAACCGGCACGAAGGTCGTCGATGAGATCGAACTGGCGCTAACTCGAATGGGGCCGGTGCAGATGGAGCGCCTTCATCTCGCGGACCTTGACCTCAGGCCCTGCCGGGGCTGCTTCACCTGCATAAGGGCAGGGGAGGGGCTGTGCCCCCTTACGGATGACAGGAGGAGGATCGAAGAGCGGATAGAGAATGCTGATGGCATTATCCTTGTGTCACCGGGATATGTGCAGAACGTCAGTGCCCTGATGAAGAACTTCATGGACCGAATGGCCTACACCAACCATCGCCCCCGGTTCTTCGGGAAGAAGGCGATGATAGTGGCGAACGGCGGAGCTGGTCTGAACAAGGCCCTGGATGCACTGCGTATCGCCATAGGCGGCCCCTCGGTCGTGAGCGAGCTGGCGTACATGCAGCTCCCTTGGCCCATCAGCCCCCGGGCCCGTGGCAAGAGGAGCGCTCGCCTTCAGCGGGAGGCCGCAAGGTTCTACGACGCCTTAGTTAAGAACGACATGCGCCCCACGTTCTCGGACTACATGCGCTACCGCTTCTTCAAGAGCACCAGCCTGGAGACCAAGGAGTGGTTGCCAGCCGATTATGAGTTCTACAAGGACAAGGGCGACTACTACTACGATGTCAAGATCGGCGCCCGCCTCAAGATCACCTCGGCCCTGCTCATGGCCATCACCAAGCCCCTCATGAAGGACATGGCCCCATGGCACGCAGAAGGACCCTCCAAGGAGGAGAAGGGGCCATGATAAGAGGTACGAAGCTCAGTAGAACGTACCTTGGTACTGTCCTGTGACCGGGCAGCCCATGCACTTTCTGCCCTTGAACGAGGGGCAGTCCGTGCAGTTGAGGTTGATGCCGCACGGCGGCTTGCTGCATCTCTCTGGCTTCAGCTTAACAGGTATCGTGAAATCCTTCTGTGAGGAGATCACTATGTCGAAGTCCACGTCCTGAACCGATGGGTCGGAGCGTATGTGCCCGTTAACTATGGACTCCAGCGTGGTCACGCTCTCGCTGAAGAAGAACAGGCAGAGGTTATGGCGACCAGAAACGCTGAAACCGTTGGCAAAATAGGGGCAATCGACGAATCGGTCCAGTATCTTCGAGGGAGCGGTCGAGGACAGGTCCACCTTGGCCAGGTATAGCCCCATCTTCAGTGGGCTGACCCCCGCGTTCAGCTCAAGTGCGCCCCTCTCCCTCAGCTTGCCCACTCGGCTGGCTACAGATGGCTGGGAGAGGCGGAGCACCTTGGCGATAGACTCCTGGGACACATTGGGGTCGGCGGAATACATGGATATTATGATCTTGTCCTTGTCATCGAGGTTGAGCACCATTTCAGCACAAGCCTATTTTTAATAACTGAATAATCATGTTATATTATATTTCATTATGTTATAGGTTATATATCTTAAGATCGGTAGTTACAGCGGTGAGATCACATGGCAATGTTCTGTAATCAATGCCAGCAGACCGCAAGGGGTATCGCCTGCACGGTCCGGGGAGTGTGCGGGAAGGACGAGGACGTCCAATCCCTGATGGACACCTTGCTGTTCGGCCTCAAGGGGATCGCGGCCTATGCCTACCACGCCCGCCTGCTCGGGAAGACCGACCCCGAGGTGGACGCGTTCATCGAGGAAGCTCTGTTCAAGACCCTAACGAACGTTGACTTCTCCCAGGAGGACCTGTGGAACACGCTCATGAGGGCGGGCATGATGAACCTCAAGGTCATGCAGATGCTGGATGCCGGTAACACTGAGCATTTCGGACTTCCTGAGCCCACAAAGGTTCGCACTGGCACCGTGAAGGGACCAGGGATCCTGGTCACGGGGCATGACCTTCTG
>MVRB01000105.1 GCA_002067635.1 Methanomassiliicoccales archaeon PtaU1.Bin030
GACCGTGTGGACCGGCTTGGTCATGACCTCCGAGATCCTCAGGTGGATGAACTTGGACCTGCTTGTCATGTAGCGCCGCAAGATATCCCGCTCAGTGAAGATCCCCACCACTGCCTCCGTCTTCTCGTCCACCACAATAACGCTGCCGATGTCGTTCTCGATCATCAGCTCAATGGCGCTTATAACCGAGTCTTCAGGTGTCACTACCTCTTTCTTTTGGATCATGTAATCTTTAACGAGCTCGACCATACTATCGTGGGTGCCGAAGGTGCCGATTTTATATATAAGTTCCCAAGGCCCTCTAGCTCTTAAGATGTGGGTTCGACCTATCAACAGAATGTTGCTGGCTGACCCGATCAAACCTCCGGACTGGCCAATTGTTTATGACCGGCAGGCGGTCGCCCCCCCCCCACAACTGACCCCGTAAGATCGCCTCCTGAGCTGGTGGCTTTTACTTGCTGGGCAAGCCGCAAAACGGCAATACCTTATTCTTGTTGAGCGCCGATTCAGTTCCATGACCATGATCGTGGTGGTGGACCAGGGGGCGTGCATCCAATGCGGCCTGTGCTACCTTGACAACTGTCCGGAGGTATTCAAGGAGGGTTCTGATGGTACATCCGAGATCGCTGAGCAGTACCGTACCGACAGCGCGGCTCAGGGTGAGGTGCCCAGTGACCTGACGGACTGTGCGAAGAACGCTGCGGACGCCTGCCCGGCGACAGCGATAAGCGTGTTGGACCTCTCCTGAGCACATCGGCGTTGATAGGGGGGATTAGAGCATCTATAGGAAAGGTCTGAACCCATGACAATATGGGTCGGGACCAGGAGAGGCGACACCATATCCATGGACGAACCGTGTCCTGATGAGGCCAGAAGGATGGTCTCCCACTCGACCGATGAACCGTTCAAGTATCCTGGTAGTGATTTCTTCCGGGATAACGTGAGGTAAAGAATGATAATACATGGTGTGGTTCACGAGTGAGGAGAATGACATCGCCCGCTCGCATTGAACCAGTGGACATACCTCCGCCTAAGAAGGTCTCGGTAATCGTAATCTCTCTCTTTCCCAAGGCCTCGTGGTATAATGATTTCTACATGCCAGCGCTGGCGTCTTACCAGCTAGGTTTCATGTATTTCTCCGATTGCCGGAAGAGTCTTTTTGACAGTGGGACTCCCAAGCAGCTGAAGGACGAGGTCCAGAAGGTCATGCCATCGTTCGAGGCAGATGGCGTCGAGGACCTTTCGGAGACCTTCTATTCATGGCTTCTCGAGGAAGGCCACTGGACCCATTATCATAAGCAGCCGTTGAAACGGTGGAACAAGAAGAAGAGGGCTGACCCCCATCTGCTGGAGGAGATAGAGAAGTATATGTCGGACAACTCGACCCTGATACTGCTCGGCAGCGAGGTACAGAGATGGGCCAAGAGGCAGGGTCTGGCCGTGAAGGTCCTCCCGGAAAACTATATTGAACTTCACCTTCCGACCCCGGACGGCAAGCACGCGAGGTATTGGTCCCCGGAAAACCCCAAGGTGAGGACAGGCATTCCCCGACTGATCGCCAAGGTGAAACCGCGCGTGAAGGAGAGGCCGAAGGAGGCCTGAATAGCGCTATCCAAGGCTATAGGGGCCATAGCTCCCTAGCCTCCATCACTACCGCAGCTCCTTCCTTGGCGATACGCCAGGGATATTCTGGCCCCATTGGATAATGACTTAAGAGGTGTCGGTTCGGAAACAGGATTTATGACGGCCTCCGGGGAGTCAGGCGAGGGTCAAGAAATGGTGTTCACCCGTACCTTCCATGCGAAAAGGGAACGCGTCTGGGGAAGCATGGACCGATCCCGAAGTGCTCAAGTTGTGGTAGGGTCCGGGAGACTTCACCCACCTCGTCTACCGCATCGACCTTCGCGTTGGAGGGGAGACCTTTTAATGCATGCGGCCCCCGATGGAAAGGACTACCGTTATACAGGTGTGTTCGAGGAGATCGCTACCATGGACCGCCCGGTCCTCACCTCCTCCTCTGCGGATGCGGACGGCAACGTCGTTCCCGCCTCCCGCTATGGCATGCCTGGAGCATGGGGACGCTGGTGACCGTGGAGTTCAAGGAGGACGGGGAGATGACCGAGATGAGGATGGGGATGGTATCGAGCGGCAGCCCTGAGGGAACGGCCAGAGAGATGGCAAGGGCCGGTTGGAACAAGTCCTTCGATAAACTGGAGGAGTACCTTGAGAAGGGCAGCGTGAGCGTTCCCAGGACCAACTGATGGGGCATCGATCTTCGAGACCATCTAGCTTTGGTCCAGGCTCGACCTCCCTCGGGCATCGCACGACCGGAAGCATTGGGCCACTCCTCCGTCCGCACCGGCACTTCACGCCCAAGCTCCTAGCCTTATGGTCACATGGGCGAGAGCTACAGCATCAGCTGCAAGGTCATCACATCGATCCAATGGCCAAGTTTGTAGACGACATGACTTAGGCATCCCGCGCCCCTGGAGCCATGTCGGTGATGGGGGGCGTTAGGGTCTTGGCGTTCGGACACGACGACCTCAATAACGCTCTAATGCTCCAGCTCCTTGGCAGTCGAGATCAGTCTCTCAATAAGTATTTGGCTGATGCCCTGGCACCTGAGGTCGTGACGAACGTAGACTGCATCGTGAACGATGTAGGGGTAAACACTTCGTTAAGAATGAGGGAAAAATCCCCCATCCAACGACCTTGTCTCCCGTAAACGCCACATAAAGGGGGTAACGGT
>MVRB01000106.1 GCA_002067635.1 Methanomassiliicoccales archaeon PtaU1.Bin030
TCCATGTTCCAGCTGTTCCTCTCGTCCTCACCGGTACGGAACTACCGTGAGGCGCTGTCATCGGACAGCGCCATGTTCGACCGCCTGTTCCGCCGTCTTCTGGATGAAGGCATCTACCTGGCGCCATCTCAGTTCGAGACCAATTTCCTGTCCACGGCCCACACCGATGAGGACATCAGCAGGACCGTGGATTGCTTTGCCGCCTGCCTGAGCGAGGTGTCCGGATGATCGTCGGCACCCGCGGCAGCGCCCTGGCGATGGCCCAGACGAAGATGGTGATGGGGATGCTGGCGGCCCGCGACCCGGACCTTGAGGTGGAGGTGCTGGAGGTAAGGACCATGGGGGACAGGGTCACCGACCGCCCTCTATCCACCCTCGGCGGCTACGGCGCCTTCACCAAGGAGCTGGACCAGCGCATACTGGACGGGCAGATAGACGTGGCGGTAAACAGCCTTAAGGACATGCCAGTGGACCTGACGCCGGGTACCCGGATGGCGGCGGTCCTCCCGAGAGGGCCGGTGGAGGACATGCTCCTGTCCAAGGTCCCACTTGAGGAGCTTCCATCTGGGGCCGTGGTGGGGTCCTCAAGCGTGCGTCGTCGCTCGCTGCTAGAGGCCAAGAGGCCTGACGTGATGGTGCGGGACCTAAGAGGAAACGTGCCCACGCGAATAAGGAAGTGGAAGGACGGGCAGTACGACGCTATCGTGCTCGCCAAGGCTGGGCTGGACCGCTTGGGGATCACCGAAAAGGGTTTTGTTCTGAACCCCCAGGAGTTCGTCCCTGCCCCAGGCCAGGGCGCCATCGCCCTGGTGTGTGCCGAGGGCAGCCCGCATCTTCACGTCCTGCAGGCCCTGAACGATATCCGGACACGGACGGAGGTGGAGGCCGAGCGTTACATCCTGAGGGCGCTGGGCGGCGGCTGCTCGGTACCGATAGGGGTGTGGGCATCCATCCACGGGAGCGAGCTGAGGGTCGTCGGTACGGTCACGGGACGTAGCCGAGATAACATCGTCCACGTCGACCAGGTGGTGCCATTGAGCGACATGAGAACGGAGCTGGATAGGATCGCGGACCTGCTGCGTCCGGCAGTGGGGGGCTAGGCCATGCCCGGAGAGGCCTATCTCGTGGGGGCCGGTCCCGGAGATGCCGGCCTAATGACCGTCAAGGGAATGGAACTGCTGAGGAAGGCGGATGTCGTCGTCTACGACGAGCTAGCGAACCACGATCTCCTGGACCACGTCCGTCCCGGGGCCAAGCTCATTGACGTCGGGAAGCAGGGCGGGCACCATAAGGTCCCGCAGGAGGGCATAAACGAGATCATTGTGAACGAGGCCAGGGCAGGCAACATGGTGGTCAGGCTGAAGGGCGGCGATCCCTTCCTGTTCGGCCGGGGAGGGGAGGAGGCAGAGGAGCTCCGGAAGGCCGGCATCGATGTCCATGTGGTGCCAGGGATCACCTCTGCGATCGCAGCCCCCGCGCTGGCAGGGATACCGGTGACGCACAGGGACCATGCCCCCATGGTGACCTTCGTCACCGGCCACGAGCGAGGCGATCGCCCCGACGAGCGAATCGACTGGGGGGCTCTAGCCCGGACCGGCGGTACCATCGTGATACTCATGGGAATGAGCAAACTGGAGCATAACATGTCCCGGCTCATGGAGGCCGGCATGGACCCGGCCACACCTGTGGGGGTCGTCCATCGCGGTTCGACACCCCAGCAGAGAGTGGTGATATCCACCCTGAGGGAGGTGGTGAAGGATTGCCGTGACCAGGGAGTAGGCTCGCCCTCGGTCGTGGTAGTTGGCGATGTGGTGAGATGCCATCACCGGCTGGGTGATCTGCGATGAGGCTGGCGGTGATGCGTCCCAAGGACAAGCTCGAGGAATCGCTCCTGCTGGCCAGGGAGAAGGGGCTGGAGGTGGTCGCGGCATCCCCCCTGCAGGTGCAGTCCATTGACAGCACGGAGGGTGCTGCCATCATCGAGTTCCTGAAGGAGGGTGCCGCCGAGGCCGTAGTACTGACCAGCACCACCGGCGTGGAGATCCTGGACCGGATAGCATCGCAGAGGGGGGTTAAGCTCGCTTCTTTGCTCGCAGGATGCTCCAACATCGCCATCGGACCGTTGACGGCCAAGGCCATGGAGGACCGAGGTATAAGGGTCGACATGGTTCCCGAGGAGCACTCCTCCGACGGCTTGGTCCGGCAGATGGGGAGGCATCTGGCTGGTAAGAGGGTGTGCCTGCTCCGCTCATCCCACGGTGAGAGGTCACTGTTCGACGGGCTGGTCGAGTGCGGGGCGAAGGTGACAGAGAAGGTACTGTATCGACTGGTCCCGGACCTAGGCAGCCCAGAGCTCAAGTACCTCATCGATGAGAGCATGGCGGGTAGGGTGGATGCATTCGCCTTCACATCGTCCCTATCGGCGGAAACATACATCACCGCCGCCGAGCGATCGTACCCGCGGGAGAAGGTCATAGACATGCTGAACGCTCACCTGGTCGCGGCCATGGGAGGACCGACAAGGAGGAAGCTGGAGGGGATGGGGATCAAAGTCACAGTGGTGCCATCCAGTGCCACCTTCGCGGCCATGCTGGACGGTATTCTCTACTGGATGGAGGGTGCCTCTCGGCGACCTACCGGCCGACCGTAATGGGTTGGGTCAGTGCCCATAGCGGTCTTTCGCGCGGGGCTTTCTGCCCTGGTACAACCTCAGTGTGATTCATAGAGAAATATCTGAAAGAAGCGACCGCCATCCTCAGGCATCATTTCCGCTCCCGCTTTGCCATCATCTCTGCCTTAAGCACAACTCCCGTTCTTTCCTCCAGCCTCTCAAGGTTCGATTCCACCAGCGAGATCAGCGGCGTTTCAGTGTACAGGAGGTACTCGTTACCCAGGCTAGCCTGGAGGATGGCGTTGTCCATGGCATGGAAGGAGTTGTGAACGCTGATCTTCCCCTCCCGGGCAAGGCGCCGGGCCTTGGCACCGTAAGCCCCGGAGAAACGAAAAGGGTCGTCCATGCTCTGGGTCGCCTCCTCGGCCTGGGCTGCATAATCAGGGTCGTTGACGTCGATGATGCGCACCGTGCCCTTCGAGCTCACGGACTCCTCAATCGCCCTCGAGCATGGGAAGCATTTCTCCGCCAGTTCCATGAGGTTCTTCGGAAGGGGCGCCAGCGGGCGAGCCCGGCGGAGATGCAGCTGCTGGTTCATGAGCACGGGGAAGGGAGGTACCAGCCTTAACCTGTCCACGAGCCGCTGATCTGCGAAAAGCTCCTCTGGAGTACCTGAATAGATGATCCTGCCCTGATGCATCACCTTCATCTCGTCCGCCCACTGGTAGGCGGTCTCGATGTCATGAGTTGACATGACCATGGTCATACCTCTGTGGTTCAGCTCGTCCGAGAGCTCCATGAGCTCGTGCACCATCTCAGGGTCCAGGCCAGCTGTGGGCTCGTCCATGATGAGAACCTTGGGCCTCATGGCCAGAGCCCCTGCGAGGGAGACCCTCTTCCGCTGACCAAAGGAGAGCTGCTGCGTGGGCCTCTCCCGCAGGTCCTCAAGCCAGACCAGGTGGAGGGCCTCGTCTATGCGCTTCTCCACCTCCTCCCGGGGCAACCTCAGGTTCATGGGCCCAAAGGCCACGTCCTCTTCCACAGTGGTGGAGAATATCTGATCATCAGGGTTCTGCAAAACCATGCCCACGTTCATTCGGAGGGAGGAGAGCGAGCGCTTGTCATACCTCACCTCTCTGCCCTCGAAGAAAACCTTACCTGTCTTTGGCCGGAGGATTCCGTTGAAGTGCAGGAATAGCGTGCTCTTTCCCGCCCCGTTGGGTCCGAGGAACACCACCTTTCTCCCCCTCTCAAGGGCCATGTCGACACTGTCCAGGGCGAGGACCTCGTTGGGGTAGGAGAAGCTCAGCCCCTCTGTCCGGATGATGGGATCTGGGGCCATGGTTCACAACCTGAGAAGGGTCCCTAAGGAGGCCAGATCGATCAAATGGAGGTTGATCGAGAACAGGACCAGGAACACAGAGATGGCGGCGATCCCCCACCTGAAGGACATCTTCGCGGGGGGACGATAGCAGTGGAACTCCCCGACAAAGCTCCTACAGTTCAGGGCGGTCTGCGACCTTTCGGCCATATCCATTGAACGTATGAAGATCCCTACCAGGAGCTTTCCGGTGGTTCGGAATTTGGTCTTCAGGCCTCGGAAGCCTAGACGGGAATGTGCGGCCACGTACATTGTGTCAAGCTGCTCCAGAAGCAGGAACGAGTAACGGTACACCAGCACTGTCAGCTCCACCAGCTCAGCCGGTATCCTGATCTGCCGCAGAGCGTTGGCGAGGTATGGGATGGGAGTGGAGGTGGCGAAGAACAGCATTACCGTGATGCCTGCCACAGCCCTTAGGAACACCAGGGCACCAAGCTCCAATCCCTGTTTGGTTAGAGATATGACGAATATGCCCAGGTCCATAGACCAGATAGTATCACCGGCGGTTACGAACGCGATCATAACGGCGCCGAGGACAAAGATGCCCAGCCCCTCCAGCAAGGCAAGCGCAATGACCTTTGGAAAGCGCATCCGGCTCGACAGGAACAGGAGCACAAGGCCGATCAAGGCAACGATCATCGGGATCTCCAAGGAGGAGGCTGTGAGCGACGACACCAGCAGGGTCATGGTGAACAAAAGCTTGCCTAACGGCGACCACTCTCGGAAGGGGGAGGCATAGGCGATCTCATCCACTGCATGCATCAGCGACCACCCCCCCATGGCGATGCCCTGGCCCACTGAGCCCATGAATAATATCATTCCTCTTGTTATTGTTGATCTGGGGCGTTAATTTGGTAGGCCCGTAAGCATCCAGTACCCATGAATCTGTCAACATATCTGTCGCTCCAACGTACGAACTGGGCAAGGAAATGCGCAAACGAGAGGAGAAGGTTTGGTCGTACGCTGTTCCACCGATCGACACCGCAGATACGAGACATCGGTTTTTCATGAACGACAGCCCTCTGCACTTATGAACATGAGGCGCTCTTAGTCGGTCCAACGATCCGCTGTTCATTGTTGGCAATATGTTAGGGGGACACGATTTACTAAAATGCCAATTCATTAGATCATCGACGGTGTCCATCGTGGTGAGGCCTCCTTAAGTTGAACCCAGTGTCCTAGCTCCGACAATAGTTGGATATATCATCCAATTTATCTCGTTATCAGCCATCACGGTAATAATACTTTGTCTACCCTGTTTCCGTCACACCCCCTTCGGGGTGGGCTCCCTTGTCAGTCATTGAACTGATTTCCTTCGTAGTGGTAAGGTCATGAGGTTTGCCCCCTTTTATCTGGAGGTAAAAAGGATGCAGGAGGAGAGCCATCAACCACAGTATCAATTAACGATGTTCTCCAATGCAGGGTTTTTATCATCGAACTCATATGGACAAGTTGCATCTCTTTGATTCGCGTACTTTACGTTGATGATGAGCAGGGGCTCCTTGAGATAGCCAAGTCCTTTCTGGAGCTCTCAGGCGACATGGTGGTGGATACAGCTATCTCCCCCAAGGAGGCCGTGGTCGTACTGGATAAGCGTAGGTACGATGCCATCGTGTCCGACTACCAGATGCCCGAGATGGACGGCATCGAGTTCCTAAGCTTTCTAAGGTCGCAAGGGGAGAAAACCCCATTCATCCTCTTCACTGGAAAGGGCCGTGAGGAGGTGGTGATCAAGGCGTTGAACTGCGGAGCCGACTTCTACCTCCAGAAGGGCGGGGAACCGACATCATTGTTCAAGGAGCTTGAGCATGTGGTCAGGGACGCGGTGAAGCACCGCGAGTCCGAGGAAGCCCTGAAGAGCAGCGAGGCAAAGTACCGCAACCTCTTCAACCACCTGGGAGAGGCAGTAGGGATCTACCGGTACATCGTCAACGACAGGGACGAGGTGGTGGACTTCGCGTACGTCGAGCTCAATCCAACGCTGTGGCGGGTGCTCGGCAAGAGGGAGGAGGTTCGCGGGCGAACCGTGGGTCAGGTCTTCGGTGCAGACAACCTTGAGCAGTATCTGCCTATCCTAAACAGGTTGCGGAAGGAGAACAGGGAGATCGAGACCGAGGAGTACTTCCCCCCCGTCAAGGGCTACTTCAAGACGATCTGGGTCCCGCTGAGCAGGGACCTCTTCATCGCGTCCTCGCTCGACATCACCGAGCGCAGGCGGGCAGAGGAAGAGCTGGTGCAGGCCAACAAGCTCATGAGCTACATCATCGAGCACAGCCCCAGCGGCATCGCCGTGTTCGACAGAGACCTTCGTTACCTGTATGCCAGCACCCGATTCTTTGAGGAATACAACGTTGCTGAGAAGGACCTGATCGGTAAGAAGCACTACGAGGTGTTCCCGGACCTCCCTCAGAAGATCAGGGAGGTGCACCAGCGGGCCCTCTCCGGAGAGGTGCTGAGCGCAGAGAGCGACCCCTTCGTCAGAGAGGACGGCACCACCTACTGGACAAGGTGGGAGTGCAGGCCATGGTATCAGGGTGACGGGGGTATAGGGGGAATAATAATCTACAGCGAGGTTGTCGACCAGCACAATAACCTCAATGACAAGGTCGACGATGAGAGGAACAAACGGAACTGACGGTTGGGCATAAATGGGCCTTGAGGTCCTGCCTGCAGATCCAGGGCCAGGACCAGTTTTCTTGTTGATCTTAGGTAGAGCTTATGCCTTCAGCGGTCATACTGGCCTGTTATCTGAATGACCACCTATCGTTCCTACTTGGACCCAGTTCGCCATAGACAAGAAGCATGGCGCATGGAGATATTGAACTAATGACCTATGTTTATAGCACCGCAGTACTGAATAATTGGTAACTATGCAAAGTCCTCTCTCGAAGATATCATCAGTGATCGTCGCAGCCCTGTTAGCTATGGGTCTCCTATTGGCTGTATCGAGGAGGGACATCTACTGGACAGGGATCGCGCTGTGGGGGCTGCTACTGGTAGCCTACCCTTCCTTCCGCTACTCTGACATGGCCATGCCAGGGGTATGTCGGCTACTGCCTCTGGCCACGGCCCCCTTCATCACCGGCATTATAGCGGATATGGAGGGAGGAGGTGTCCTTCCTATAACTTCTCCGTGGTACTGGCTAACCTTCAGCGTAGCTATCTTCTCGTTGAGCCTGGTGACGGTCGCCTACAGCGACCTCTATGGAAACCTGAGGACCAACCTAAACTTCGCACTGCAGCTGACCTTTATGCTGTACATGTCTATGGTGACGCTCCAGGGGCCTGTCTTCTACTACGGCGATCTCTGGCTGGGCACAGATATGCTCCCAAGCAATGGGGGCTTGATGTTCAACATCGTGATCACTGCCTTGGCCGGCCTGGTCCTGACCCTCGTCTTCTACTATTCCGCCGCGAGGGGAGAGCCTAGGGGTAGGATGAGCGAGCGCGAGGAGGGTGTAGTTTGAAGCGGCAGACCATGGCCATCACGGCCATCACCGAGGCGATTCTCCTGGCCATGTTGCTGTACAGCTTCTTCCTGTGGAGGACATACTGGATCTCTACCTTGGTCCTCTCCCAGGCCCTCATGCTCGTGCCCCTGGCCTTGGAGGCTAAGAAGGTTATACTCCTACCATGGCCAATAGTCCTGGGAGCTGCGCTCTCCCTGCTCCTGCACGGTCTCGGCCTCGTTACGGAGTGGTACTATACCGTCTTCTGGTGGGACAAGCTGACACACATGACCTCCGGGGTCGTGCTCTCCACCCTGGTGGCCATAGAGGTCCTGCTCCTCGACCTGCGAACCGAATCCATCAAGATCCCCAGCATATGGTACCTGATGATCATCCCAATAGCGATCCTCACCCTGGAGGGAATATGGGAAATCCTTGAGTATAGCATAGATGTCGTTCTTGGGACTGGGATGCAGCACAGCCTCACCGACACCGTCAACGACATCGTCACCAACCTCGT
>MVRB01000107.1 GCA_002067635.1 Methanomassiliicoccales archaeon PtaU1.Bin030
CTGAACATCGGCACCCTCCGGAAGGAACAGGTGGATTCCATGGTCCTCGCCGGCCGCCGGGCCAACGAGCTGAAGGTCCCGATCGTCCTGGACCCAGTGGGGGCAGGGGCGACGAGGTACCGCACCGAGACGGCGCAGAACCTTCTGCGGGACCTCCACATCGATATCATCAAGGGAAATGCGGGAGAGATAGGGACCCTCGCGGGAGTGGGAGGCAGCGTCAGAGGTGTGGACTCCAACGGCATGACGGGAGACCCAATATCGGCCTCACGTTCGCTGGCCAGGGGTACGGGAGCAGTGGTGGTCATGAGCGGGGCCACCGACATAGTCACCGACGGGGAGGACACCCTCCTGGTTGACAACGGCCACGAGCTCATGGGCAGGATATCTGGCACCGGCTGCATGGCCTCGTCCCTCGTGGCGGCGTTCGCCGCTGCTTCCGAGGACCGCGTGCTGTCCTCGGCTGCCGCCCTGGCCGCGTTCGGTATCGCCGGAGAGCGCGCAGCGGTGAGGACCTCGTCCCCATACTCCTTCAAGATCATGATGCTGGACGAGGTCGCCTCCTTGACGCCAAATGACCTGGCCGACGGTGCAAGGGTGAGGGAGCCTTGATCAGCAAGATGGAGCTGTACATCGTCACCGATCGAAAGGCGTCCCGCGGCCGCGACCACATGTCCATGGTCAGGGCGGCCCTGGACGGGGGTGCGGATGTGATCCAGCTGCGGGACAAGGATCTGTCGGGGCGCGACCTTTATGCCCTGGCCCGGGAAATGGCCTCCCTCGTCCACGCGTCCCGAGCCAGGTTCATAGTCAACGACAGGTTGGACATCGCCCTGGCGGCCGGGGCGGACGGCGTCCACCTAGGCCAGTACGATCTCCCCGTGGCCGCCGCGCGCTCCCTCTCCCCGCCGTCGTTCATCATAGGGGTCTCAGTGGGGTCGGTGGAGGAGGCCCTGGCCGCGGAAAGGGACGGCGCCGACTACGTCGCCCTCAGCCCAGTATTCTCAACGCCCACGAAGGACGATGCCGGACCGGGCCACGGCCTGGAGGTTCTGAGAGAGATAAAAGCGGCTGTGAAGCTCCCAGTGATCGCCATCGGCGGCGTGAACGCAGGCAACGTCACGGAGGTCGTGGCGGCGGGTGCGGACGGAGTAGCCGTGATATCCGCCGTCCTGGGGGCCGATGACGTGGAAGCGGCGGCCAGGTCAATGAGGGAGCTTGTCATCAGAGCCAAGGCCAGCAGAGCTGGGGCCTAAGGCTAGATCGTCCGGGGGCGGTCCGCTTGAACGTTCCTGCCTTCCGGAGCGAACTGTCCCCGAGGGCCCTTTCCGATCAGATCAACCGATCACTTCAGCTGCCCCTCGAAGAGCTTGTGGTCAACGGCCGGTTCCTGCTGGGTGGCACAGTGGAACCCGCCGTAACCGTACACCAGGTCACGGGCCAGTATAGGCACCGTCCTGCGCCCGGGAAAGCATCGCTCCAGCTGTCCGACCGCCTCCCGGTCGCTGGGATCGTCGAACACGGGGACGAGCACAACGTCGTTGCCGATGTAGAAGTTGGCGTAGCTGGCAGGCAGCACCCGCTCCTCCTCGGGAAGGAGTATGGGCTCGGGCATGGGGAGCGTCAGCACCTCCAGCGGGCGCCCGTACTGGTCACGGTAGCCGGTGAGGATGTCCAGGTTGGCCTTGAGAACTTGAGGGTTGTGCCCACCGCCCGACTCGGAATGGGCGCACACCACTGTCTCCGGTCCCACGAAGCGGGCGAAGTCGTCGACGTGACCATCGGTATCGTCGCCCTCTATACCTGATCTCAGCCACACCACCTGGTTGATGTTGAGGTACTGTTCCAGGTAGGCCTCTATGTCCTCCCTGGAGAGATGCGGGTTGCGGTTTGGGTTGAGCAGGCACTGCTCGGTGGTGAGGACCACTCCCCGACCGTTCACATCTATGGACCCGCCCTCCATGACGATCCCTGGACGGAAGACCTTGACCCGGGCCCTAAGGACGATGTCCTCTCCTGTCCGGTCGTCGTAGATGAGATCATCGTACTTGCCGCCCCAGGCGTTGAACCTCCACTTCACCCCGGCCTTCCACGGGCGCTTCTGGTTCAGAAGGAAGGTGGGCCCGTAGTCGCGGATCCACACGTCGGCGCTGGGGATGCGCAGGAACAGTACGTTCTCCATGTTCACGTCCCCCCCTTTCAGACGCCTGCGGGCCCGCTCCTCCATCAGCTCATCGTTCACGAGGAGCTTCACCTTCTCCCCCGTGCTGAGGGCGGCGATCATCTGGACGTAGATATCCTCGACCCCTTCCAGCACCTCACCGGGGAAGGTCAAGGGGTTCTTAGGCCAGGAGAGCCAGGTAGCGTCGTGCTTGGCCCATTCAGGGGGCATGTAGTAGTCCAGGTTCCTAGGGGTCGTCTTTTCCATGATGCATCCTCCTCGTTCACTCCCTCTTCAAGGGTTCCGTGAGCTTGCCGTAGCATTCGGGGCGGCGGTTGGGGAAGAACCTCCAGCCCTGGCGGACGTTCTCACCGTGCTCCAGGTCAACGGTGGCAAGGACTATCTCCTCCTCGGAGGAGCCCCGGGAGAGGGTCTTGCCGAAGGCATCGATCACAAAGCTCCCTCCCCAGAAGTCCATGCTCCCCTCGCTACCCGCCCGGTTGCAGGCCGCCACCACCATCCCGTTGGCGATGGCATGGCCGCGCATCACGTTCTCCCAGGCCTTCTGCCAGTCCCCCTCCCACTGCTCTATCCCCCGGACCGTCCCGATGGCCGTGGGATAGAACACCATCTCCGCGCCCATGAGGGCCACGGAGCGTGCCGCCTCCGGGTACCACTGGTCGTAGCAGATGAGCACCCCGATGCGGCCACGGTCGGTACCAAAGACCTGGAACCCGGTGTCGCCGGGGTCAAAGAAGCTTTGCTCGAAAAAGTTCTCGTCATGGGGGATGTGGGTCTTGCGGTACTTGCCCAGCAGGCTCCCCCTCCGATCAAGTACGGGGGAGGTGTTGAAGAGGCGGTCGCCGTCCTCCTCGTAAAGAGACCCACCGATCACGATGACCTCAGCCTCACTGGCCGCCTCGGAGAGGGCCGCGGTTGAGGGACCGGGTATTGCCTCATGGGGGGCGAGCTCCCGGCCTCGGCCATCGGAGGTATCGTACTGGGGGAAGTACGGGGTGGTGAAGAGCTCGGGCAGGCACACGACCTCAGCACCTCTGCCTGCGGCCTCCTTTATCATACGGACGGCCTTGCTGACGTTGGCCTCAGGGTCCTGCGCCATGCACATCTGCACGAGCCCTATCGTTACCTGGCGATCGCTCATTTACCTCCGCCTCGACATGCTCAACATCGAAGGCGGTAATATATGTAATCAGTAGCACCGTCTGAAAGGATGAAGAGCGAGGACTAGCCCTAAGGAGAAGGTTCCTGAGACTCGTACGGATGCGATATTATCATGATGGCCGGATGCCCATAACCCACTGGGCGAGGACGATGGAGCGATGGTCTTTGTATCACACGGCCCCCCGCAGGGTGGAGGTGAGGCGGGAGGCGGTCCCCTCACCTGGAGAGGGCGAGGTCACCGTTCGCAGTGCCCTATCTGCCATCAGTGCGGGGACGGAGATGCTGTTCTACCGCGGCCAGGTGGGGGAGGGGACACCTCTCGACGAGACCATCACGTCGATCAGGTCAGAGCTCCGATACCCATTCAAGTATGGTTATGCCGCCGTGGGCGTGGTGGAGCGGGTGGGGGAGGGAGTGCCCTCAGAATGGTTGGGGAGGGAGGTGTTCTGTTTCCATCCCCATGAGAGCCGCTTCACGGTACCCCTGCCGGAGGTGCGCCCTGTTCCCACAGGGGTGACCTTGGAGGACGCCGTCCTCTTCCCGGGGGTGGAGACCGCGCTCTCCTTGGCGATGGATGCCGCCCCCATCGTGGGCGAGAACGTGGCGGTGCTGGGGCAGGGGGTCATCGGTCTGCTGACCACAGCCATCCTGGCAAGGATGCCCCTGGGGCGCTTGGTGGCTGCCGACAGGTACGCCCTGAGGCGGGAGCGCTCCCGGATGATGGGGGCTGAGGCCTGCGTCGACCCTTCCAGGGGACCACACCAGTTCCTTGAGGATGCGGGGCTGGCTGGGAGCAAGGCCGACCTGGTCATCGAGCTCAGCGGCACCCCTGAGGGCCTGGAGCTCGCCACCCGCATCACCGCCTTGGAGGGGAGGATAGTGGTCGGCTCCTGGTACGGTACCAATCCACAGGGATGCCGGCTGGGCGATGAGTTCCATCGGCAGCGTCTCCAGATCATCAGCAGTCAGGTGAGCAGGGTCTCCGGGGGCCTCTCCAGCAGGTGGTCCAAGGAAAGGAGGGCGGAGCTAACGTGGAGGACCATCCGGCAGATGCCCCCCTCCGGGCTCATAACCCATCGCTTCCCGATAACGGATGCCCCCTCTGCCTATCGGCTAATCGATGAGAACGGGCACACGACCCTGCAGGTGCTGCTCATGTATGCGGAGGCATGACCTTGTTCGAGACAGGTCTCAGCATGACCATGAGGTCACGGCACTACCTGCCACAGGGCACTAGCTTCGAGCGGGAGGAGCACTTCCACGACTACACGGTGGAGGCCATAGTCCGGGGCTCCCAGGTGGACGAGAGCGGTTACCTCATAGACATCACCGCGCTCAGGAGGGCCCTGGGCTCAGTGCTGGAGCGCTATCGAGGGAATGTGCTCAATGACCTCCCGGAGTTCTCATCGCGCTCTCCCACGATGGAGAACCTGGCCGTGGAGATATGGAGAGGGGTCAGCCAAGCGCTTGGCGATGCCAGGGGGCGCACCCTGACGATCAGGATATGGGAGGACGAGAGCGCTTGGGCCTGTTTCGAGGACGAGATGCGGTGAGAGGAACGCCCTCGGTTCCAGACAGTTTGGGGAGAGAACACTCCCCTTTCCTCCCTCTCGGATGCTATCAAAAATCTGAGAAGAGAAGACAATATCAATATTATATTAGATAATATAAATAATTATTAGATGAACATTCTGGAAGAGCGATGATGCTCTGAGCCGAGGATGCAGTTTACTATTATATTCTAAAATATTTATTCATAGATTTTAATTTTGGTTTTAAGAAAGAAATGTTCAAGTACCCTTCAACCCGGTGAACGTGGTACTCTTCGTGAGGGAACATAGGTGAGCAGATATAAACTTCATTTAGCGGTAGCGCTGATCATCGCCGCGATGGTCCTACCTGGATTCTCTGTGATAGTTGATACTCCCTCCGCTTCAGCCGAAACAACGACCGCGACCTATGGTCGGATCGGGGTTTCTGGCACCAATATACTTCTCAACGGGGAGGTCACGTCCCAAAAGTTCTTTGGAGTGGTGGAGACCACCGCCCTGCAGAACGCCATCTTAGCGTATATCGAGGGGGAGACGGGAGTGGCCGGTAAGACCTCCCACCTCAACGGGCCAGACACCAGCAACAAGGGGTACATACCCTACCATGAGACCGCCGAGCAGTTCTGGCATCAGTACTTCGCGATCACCGAGTATTATGACTGCAACCTGGTGAGACTGGGCGCGGGTGACGCCTGGGGCTCCAGGATCCAGTACCAGGCCTGGTTGAACCACCATGATGAGTACATCTCCATGCTCAAGCTGATATGCGCCCAGGCCGAGCAGCATGGTGTCTGGCTGTGCTTTGTGATGGCCGGATCTCAGGAATACCCGACCTATGCTTATGGCGGCTCCGGCTCCGTGTTCAACACCTCCAGCACCGCCTACGCTCGTTACATCGCTTATGTCCGGGACACCATGATGGCCCTGGAGGGCGAGGACGCCATCGCCATGTACGACCTGTTCAACGAGCCCGACCACGACAACTGCTACACCAACTACTGGTCCACCAGCGGTGGTAAGACAGGGTTCAACACGTGGTCCAAGGCCGTGGCCTCGGCCACCGCCGGCTACTCCACCCACCCTCGGACCATGGGCATCGCGGGCCTCGGCAAGATGTTCGGATGGGGGCTCGCCGATTTCAAGCTGGCCACAGGTACCTGCGGGTTCGAGATCCTGCACCGCCATTACTACGCCTCTGCCAGCGGAGCCAGCAACGCATACCTTTTCAACGACCCTGAGGCCTGGGCGGACGCCTGCGGCAGGCCCCTCTACTGGGGGGAGCTGGGATACAACGGCGTGTACCCCCTGACCCGGTGGGCCTTCGGTGAGCAGACCATCTGGGCGGCAGGTGGCCAGATGATAGGCACGATGGTTCTGACCGGCACCGCCGGATATCCCTACACCGGAGGGCTTCTTCCCGACCCTGAGGTGAAGAGAGACCCGCTCCCGGAGATCGAGTTCACCTCCATCCCCGTGACCAATGCCATTGTCAATACCACCTACTCCTATCAGGCGAACACATCAGTGGCATCGACGCTGTCTATCTCCACCGATGCCGCCTTCCTGTCCATCTCGTCATCCGGACTGATCTCAGGGATCCCTGATGCCCCCGGTCTCTACAACGTGAGCATATTGGCCTCGGCATCGGAAGGGAGGAGGGCGTATCAGAACTTCACACTGGAGGTGCCTGAGCCCCCAGCTCCCACAGTTGTACCGGTGGAGGATGATGTAGAGGAGCCGGATGCTGAGACGATCGAGAATGAGGCCGAGGAGGTCCCCACCAACACTACTGAGGAGGCCCCCTCGAACAACACCGATGGGATGCCATCGAACGATAACGAGGAGCCGCCTCAGAACACCACCGATCCTGCGACCAATGCGTCACCTCACAATGTCACCGATCAGAATGGCAGTGCTGGGAACTCCACAACGAACAGCAATGTCAATGTCACCTCCGACCGCTCATCATGGGCCGAGATCTTGAGCAAGTTGCAGTCCAGGCTCAACTGGCGCTCCATGTTCTCTCAGGGAACGGAGGCTAACACCAGCTCCTCGGAGAACATGACGATAGCTGGTTCCGCTGACAAGGGGATCATCAAGGCGGACGAGGCGACAATGGTCCTTGCCGTGACCGCGGCCATGGTGACCACGACCATAGCGCTATTGGCGGTCTGGAAGTTCCGGTGAGGCTGTTCCCTGAAAGATTCCATTTGGTGCAAAGGACTAATCCTCGATGCCTCATTACCGTACCAAGGAGTCGGGCCATGGTCGCCAGGGATGAAGCCAAGATCAGGGTATGCAAGAACGGCCCCTATCTAGTGTCGGGAAGAGTGCC
>MVRB01000108.1 GCA_002067635.1 Methanomassiliicoccales archaeon PtaU1.Bin030
GTCTGCTGTTCCATATTTCGATGTCCACCTGCTTCAACATCAGGTTGAAGAATGGAGCACATGAATTTAAGGATGCTTGATGACGGCAGCTGAGGCCCGAAACGGCCAGGATGTGAAGTGGCCATCGCTCCCTGGCAGAAAGTCCCTGCAGCGGAGGCTTGGCGCACGGGGGGCCGATGTCTGGTGATGACCGACACTTCAGGTCAAAATATATTATTCACCCTAAACCCTTGGATGGACCGATGAAGATCGAGATGTTCTACTCAATGAGCTGCGGCAAGTGCCGCATGCTCGAAACGGTCGTGCACACGGCGCTGGAGGACCTGAAGATGGACGTAGAGGTGGAGAAGCTGCTCAACCCCGACCAGGCCATGCAGCGCGGGGCTATGTCCCAGCCGGCGATGTGGATAAATGATAAGCTCATCGTCCAAGGCCGGGTCCCGCTGGTGAGCGAGATGAAGGAGATGATCATGAAGGCGAGGGACGAGGAGGCCTAGGTCAGTTCGGACCTTGGGCATTTCAGAAGAACCTTTTTATTGTGGTTACCTTTGCCTCTCTCCCATGGTTACCAAAGTTCACGCCGCCCACATACTGGTCAAGGACCAGGCAAAGGCATACGAGCTGCTCGCCCGAATCAAGTCCGGGGAAAAGTTCGAGACCATCGCCAAGGAGTATTCCATGTGCCCCTCCAAGAGCAAGGGAGGGGACCTGGGGACCTTTGGACGCGGCCAGATGGTCAAGAAGTTCGAGGACGCAGCCTTCAGCGCCAAGAAGGGTGAGGTAGTGGGACCGGTAAAGACCGAGTTCGGCTACCACCTCATAAAGGTCATCGACAGCCAGTAAGCACCTTCCGGCCGTTAGGCCGGTGATTCCTCATTTCAGTATTGCATAGGCCCATGCCAGGGCGGACACCAGCAGCATTGTCAGCGCCCTGTAAATATCGAGGACGAAGAACCCTGCCAGGAACGACAGCGCAATGGCCGCTATGCCCAATGCCCCTGCCGTACGGAAGGCCTTCCTCGACCTACGCACACCCTCGATCAACCAATCAAAGGAGAAGTACAGGACCATAATGAACAGGAGGACAGCCGCGATCTGGATGTACGGTCCAAACCTCTCCAAGGCGGTCTCCAGGAGAATCTGGCTGGGATTTATCCCCAGGCCCGTCAGCACTCCCCACAGGAAGGCCGAGAGGACGGGCTTGATATCGAGCTTGCGCTTCCTCCTTTGCCGGGGCACGCGACCCCATGAGCTCTTCCTCTCTTATCCTTTCCCCTTCCAGTAATTGCCAGTGACATGCTGATGAGGGACGAGATGGGTGTCTGTGCAGGCCACATTTAACGCTGAACGCCGAACCGATGAGGGCAGATTATTATTAGCGCTGCCGCGCCTTTGGTGATGATCAAAATGTCCGAGGAGGTAAAGTTGAACCTGGGGGCCATTGAAGCGGTGATGCAGCTTCCGCCTGCCCCCGTTGTGCTGCTGGCCGTAGGCGGGGATGAGCCGAATGTCACCACCATAGGTATGTTTAACGTATTTTCGGTGGACCCCACCATCGTGGGAATCGGTATCAAGTCATCACGCTTCAGCTATAAACTGCTCGAGGAGAGCGATGATTTCTCCCTCAATGTTCCCGGAAGGGATCTTCTGGAGCAGGTTGTGAAGTGCGGAAAGCACTCCGGAAGCCGGCTGAACAAGTTCTCAGAGGTCGGTCTGACGCCTAAGCCCGGCAGCAGGATCAAGTCCCCCACGATCTCGGAGTGCCCGTTCACCCTAGAGGTCAAGAAGCTGGAGAGCATCGACCGTGGCGACTGGGACCACATATGGTACATGGGTAAGGTGGTCCATGCGGACATAGATAAGGATTATGACAGGAGCAACGTCCTCCTCTACTGGGACGGTGAGTTCTGGACCCCGGAGATGGTGCGGGGAAAGGAGTGATCACTCCAGCAGCTCTCGGACCGTCGAGGGCGGCCATATATCATGAGCCTCCTTGAGATGGACCCGGAGATTTATTGATAGATCCTCGCCATCATGTCCGTAGATACGGCTCACGCAATAGGGACAAAGCACCGATTCCTCGATATCTTCCCCAGGTTCCCTGTCATATGGCACGGTTCCGCGCTTCATTCCTTCCCACAGCTCAGGACGGTGTTCCCTTCCCTCGGTACCGGTGAGGGCGCTTTCCTGCATATCGTGAACGTTGGTCATGTGCTCCAGCAGTGCTCTTGTCAGTTCAGACTCCCCGTCACCATCGAGGAACTCGGAGCAGACAGGGCATCGGATGGTGGTCATGCACGAATTATTCGAGCAACGTTGCCATAAATGCTTCCATACAGAAAGATGGAGGCAACCTGTACGACATTGGATGTCGGCAGGACCGATGGGCGTTAGGGCCCCATCCCTCTCCGAGCATCAAGGACGACAGCGACCTAGGGGAGGGGTAGCTCAACGCCTGTGGCCTACGAACGTCGCAGCCCATAAGTGCATCTTTTTCCATACGACAGCAATTGTATATATCGGTCAGTGAGCATCTAGAAGAAAAAGAAGGGGATGAAGAGATGAAGAAACTGTGGCGATGCAATGTTTGTAACGATATTCACTATGGTGTGAAAGCTCCGACCGTCTGCCCGACATGCGGTGCCAAGATGGCTTTCACCCTGATCGATTACCCCGAATCCATGAAGGTCATCATCGATGACGGCGAGAGGCTTGATGAGGTGGACAAGCTCCTGGAGGTGTGGAACAAGTTCGCGGAGGGAAAACCGTTCAAGGTAAATCCTGACGAGGTGTTCGTACGCACGTTGGCGAAGGGGGAGCTGGAGAACCAGAAGAACCATGGGTTGAAGTATTGCCCATGCAGGATAACCACAGGAGATAGGGTCGAGGACCTTGCCCTGATCTGCCCATGTAACTTTTTTATACAGCCGGTCTACAAAGAGAGTGGCGAATGCTGGTGTGGACTTTTCGTAAAGAGGGATTGAAATGAGCGAAGCGGGAGACCGATTGATCTTCTTCTGGGGCCGTGAATGCCCCCACTGCGCGAAGCTCCATCCCATCGTTACCGAGGTTAGTGAGGAGCTCGCTAAGGAGGACGGCCGCGGTATCGAGGAGATGGAGGTGTGGCACTCAGAGGAGAACGCCAAGCTGATGCGCTCCTATGGTCAGGTCCTGAAAAAGGCCTGCGGTGGGTCCCTCGGAGTACCGGCGCTGTACAATGAGAGGACCAAGAAGGCCCTCTGCGGCATGAGGACCACCAAGGAGCAGATCCTCGAGTGGGCCAGGGAGTAGGCCGGTGCGGGCTTCCGCCCAGAGAAGGGTCCCTGGTGGTAAGCAGGTTAGGGTCCACCTGGAGCTGGAGGGCGGAGCTGTTAAGGCAGCGGAGATATCCGGAGACTTCTTCCTATATCCGGAAGACAGCTTAAGGGCTCTGGAGGATGCGTTGGTGGGTTTATCCGCAAGCACGCCAGAGGGCTCGGTCCTGATGCTGGTTGAACTCATCTTCGCAACTCATAACATCACTTCATTTGGTTTCACGCCTCAAGATCTGGCCCGTACTATCTGGGAGGCCCTCCGATGATCTGGAGGGTGCTTCCGTTCGAGCATCAACGGGCCGCCATGAACATGGCCATCGATGAGGCTGTGTGCGAAGGCGTTGCCAAACAACGATCTCCTCCGACCATCAGGTTCTACGGCTGGACCCCTTCGGCGGTCAGCATAGGATGCTTCCAGAACGTCCTGGATGAGGTGGATGTGGAGGAGTGCTGCCGACAGGGTGTGGACTTGGTCCGCCGGCGCACCGGGGGCGGCACGGTCTTCCACGACCAGGCCGGGGAGATCACCTACAGCGTCATCGCCCCCGAGCCGGAGATGGGGAGAGATATACTGGCGTCCTACCGCAGGGTTTGCGGCTGGGTCATCGATGCCCTGTCCGATCAGGGTATCACCGCCGAGTTCTCGCCCATCAACGACATAATCGTCAAAGGAAGGAAGGTGTCCGGGTGTGCCCAGACGAGGCGGGGGGGCGTGTTCCTGCAGCACGGGACGGTGCTCCACTCCCTGGATGCCGGGAGAATGTTCGCCCTCCTCAGGGTCGACAGGGAGAAGCTTGCGCAGAAGGGTTTGGGGTCCGCGGAGGAGCGTGTGACCTCGGTGTCAGAGCTTTGCGGCTGCACTCGGGATGAGCTGCTGTCCAGCCTTCGGCAGGCGTTCCTCAGGGGAAAGGAGCACTTCTCCGGGGACCTGACGTCGTGCGAGAGGGACCGGGCGGTGGAACTGGCACGGTCGCGGTATGGCGACCGGGGATGGACCTTCTCTCGCTAGATGCCCAGCAGCAGGAGCTCCGGGCTCTCCAGGAACCGCCTCAGGTCCGTGAGGAACCTGGCTGCCTCC
>MVRB01000109.1 GCA_002067635.1 Methanomassiliicoccales archaeon PtaU1.Bin030
ACCAGCCGTATGCGGCGGGCGATAAGGTGGGCCTTTCGGGGGTCCGAGACAAATGACTGAGCCCAGCTGCGAGCTTAAGACCAACTTGAGCAGCAGATACTCCGAGCCTGTCCCCTGGCATGAATTACTCCATGTGAAAAGATGGAGATATGATGGTTCTCTTTGAAATCCAGCTCGACGATAGCTTTTTAATATGCGTCAATATTAGCCCAACCTACCCACGGGGCCGTGGGTTAGCTTGGTCTATACTCTTTGGTTCGGGACCAAGGGACTCCAGTTCAAATCTGGACGGCCCCACCATTTTGTATATTCCCATAATAATAAAAAAATCGACACAAAAGAATGCTCTATTTATATAAAAAATCGTTAGCCGAGCGTTGTTGATATGGCGGCAGCCGGGGGTGGTCCCTGGCATTGTTATAATGTCTAAGATAGATACGGGATGCGGAGAGGGGGAGGACTCATACCAATGCTATGCGTGAACTGTGGGTTCACTATCGACGACGCTGCGGTTTTTGCGGGACCTGCGTCGTTCGGCCACGGTGGGTGGTCGGGAGGATGGTGGTGAGAGGATGGTAGGCAACATCGTCAAGGATCAGAACGGTACGCTGACCTGGGTGTACGAGCTATCTTTCTGGAGGAACCCCGTCATACTGATCACCGTGGCCAAGGTGCTCATGCTATCCCTGGCCGTGCCCGTGGTGCTGGCCTTCGTGCTTGGCCTGGAGAACGGCATCGCCGAGGCGGGGACCCTGGCGCTCACCGTGCTGGCTATATGTGGCGTCATCCTCGGAGTCCTCCTGGTGGTGGCGTACCTGGTGCTCGGCATCATCTACGGTGGAAGGTACCAGGTGCTGTTCAAGATGGATGACAAGGGCGTGCACCATATCCAGCTCAAGAAGCAGTACGACCGGGCGAAAGCGATGGGTCTGCTCACCGCGCTGGCCGGACTGGCCGGCGGGAACCTCACGGCGGCCGGGGCTGCCCTCCTGGCAGCGAGCAGGCAGAGCATGTACACCAGGTTCTCCGAGGTCCGGTCGATCAAAATCAGCACGAAGAGAGATACAATATTCCTGAACGGAAGCCTGTCGCGCAACCAGGTGTACGTTCCGGTAGAGGACCTCCCCCTCGTCCGGGACCACATCCTGTCACGCTGCCGCAAGGACGTCAAGGTGCGGTAGAGGTCCTCTGCACTTCTATCCTTCTCGGATGGTCACGTTCTCCCCGGCCTGAGTTCAGCAGGTCAAGGAGGTCCTGGATGACAGCGGGACCGACCATGAGCATGTTTCACTCTGACCATCGGGGTGGCTAATAGATAACGGTCAAGGAGCGATATGACCGACATCGCCGCCGGATAACACAGCGTCCTTACCGTCCGTTGAGCGGGCACAGCCCTGTCCGGCATTTGCCCTGGAGCCGATAAGCCCCTGCTTGATGGCGTAGGACAGCTCCTCCAGCTTGTAAGGCTTGGGCAGCACGCCGATGAACCCGTGCCGCCGGTATTCGGCCATCACGGGGTCGTTGGAGTAGCCCGAGGAGACTATGGCCCGCGCCCGGGGGTCGAGCTCCAGGAGCAGCGAGATCGCCTCCTTCCCGCCCATCCCCCGGGGGTTGGTGAGGTCCATGATCACCAGGTCGTACCCTCTTCCCGATTCGAGCACTCGTCGGTACTCCTCTAACGCCTCCTGGCCATCGTGAGCGGCCCCCACCTCGTAGCCCAGCGCCTTGATCATCTCGGTCGTGACGTCCAGTATGTACTCCTCATCGTCCATCACCAGCACCCGGCCCTCCCCACGCTCGATGCTTCTCCCCTGCTCCGCATCAGGGCTCGCCGTCACCTCAGCGGCAGGCAGGTAGACGCGGAACGCCGTTCCCTCCCCCAGCTTGGAGTCGACCTCGATGCCGCCATGGTGCCTGGCGAGGGTAGCATAGACCACCGAAAGGCCCAGGCCGAAACCGTGGTTCTTAGTGGTAAAGTAAGGCTCGAAGATCTTCGGGAGCACCTCTGGCGAGATCCCTGATCCTGTGTCCCGGACCTCTACCAGGATGTACTTCCCAGGTCTGAGGGTTCGAGGCTGTTGCTCTCCCGCCTCATACTTGGACACTGTCACGTCCACCCTTCCGCCCTTGGGCATCGCATCCTTGGAGTTAAGGAACAGGTTGGTGAACACCCGTCCGATCTGGCCCTGGTCGATGTTCGCTATCCATTTGCCGGGGGGGATGTGCAGGTGACACTGCACGTTGCTATTAAGGAACGGGTGGTTGGAGGTGACCTTTAGAAGCTCCGGAATGGATACGGGCTTGCATATGGGTGCGCCCCCCTTCGCCAGGGATAGGAGCTCTTGGGCCACCTCCTTGGCCTGGAGGATGGTCATCTCCGCCTCCTCCAGCTCCTTATGGGTCTCGCTGCCCGGCGGGGAGTGCATCTTGGTAAGGGACACGTAGCCCAGGACGCTGGTCAGGAGGTTGTTGAAATCGTGAGCGATCCCCCCAGCCAGCGTTCCGGTGGCCTCCAGCTTCTCAATGCGCTCCCGGATGGCCTCCGCCTGCCGGCGTTCTGTGATGTCCCTACCCATAACGCAAATGGCCCTCTTACCGCCGTAGCGGAAAGGGCTGGCCACGACCTCGATGTTCATGACGTTCCCGTTTGGAAGGGGGAATGTGGTCTCGAATGTGAAGCGGCGGCCGCTCATGACCTCTCCCAATATGCTGTCCTTGAAGGTGTGATCGAGCTGGGCTATGGACTGGACGTTGAGGGCGGTGACCTCATCGGGGTCGATGCCGAAGTGGGTGCAGAAGGCCTGGTTGGCCTGTAACAAGGAACCGTCCTCGATGTCCACCACCATGATGGTTCCCTCGAACTGGTCGAAGATGGCACGGTACCGCTCCTCGCTCTCGCGCAGGGCCTCTTGGGCCCTCCTGCTCTCGGTGATGTCCCTCAGCACCATGACCTGGCCCTTGAAGGTGCTGCCGTCAACTATCCGGTCCACCTGGCAATCGTAATACCTCCGGCCCGTGGTCATCTCCAGGGCGATGGTCCGCCCATCTTCTGCCTTCCCCTCCAAGAGGTCCTGCAACCCCCTCTGCTCCAGGGCCAGTTCACGGACGTCCTTGCCTATGGCCCTCTTGCTGAGCCCCATGAGCTTGGTGGCCTTGGCATTGATGTCCACGACCTTGCCATGGTGGTCGAGGACGATGATGAGGTCGGACGAAAGGTCCATGATGAGCCCTTTGGCCACTGGCATGATATCGAGCATCCGGAAGCGGAAGAGGGCTAAGGCGAGGGCAAGGCCGGTGACGACGAACAACATGGGGGTCAGGCCCACTCCGCCAGAGATGCCCAGGACCATGGCTGTGGTCCCGCCCATGGGCAGGGAGAAGGCGATGATCACCATCAGGTCCCTCCACCTGTACAGGCCCGAAGTACTC
>MVRB01000110.1 GCA_002067635.1 Methanomassiliicoccales archaeon PtaU1.Bin030
GTCCTTGGCCGTTTTCCAGGAGGCCCTTACGTGGGGCGGCAAGGAGCCCGTCTCCTTGAGCCACGTGCGTATGAAATCAATGGTCACCTCGTCATGGGCATAACCGGACCCGATGGGGCGTCCTAAGCTCTCTTGGATCTGGTCCATTATATTATCGCGGGCGACCTTGGCGATTATGGAGGCGGCCGAGACCACCGGATAGGTGAGATCTGCCTTGTGCTCACAGACCATGTCGGGCCTGCAGGTCAGGATGTCTTGCACCCTTCTGCCGAACCGCTCCTCGACCACGTCCGCGGCATCTATGAACACCTTATCAGGGCGCAGCCTCTCGATGAGCACAGCGAAGTGCTTCACCTCCAGTAGGTTCAGGCTGTTGCTTCGCATGAACTCATCTATCTCCGCAGCGTGCACTACCGCTGTCTCCACCTTGGCCAGGTCTCGGATCTGGAGGTCCAGCTCCTCCCGGCGTCGACGGGTCAGGAGCTTGGAGTCAGTAACCCCCAGTTCTCTAAGGGGCTTTTCGTCCCTGACCATGACGGCTGCTACCACCAGCGGCCCCATGACCGGACCGCGGCCAGCCTCGTCCACGCCGCAGATCATCGGCGAACCTATTTTCTCTCCCTATTTAGAAATATCGACATAATGTAACAGACGGAGGGCTGGGTAACTATTTCATCGTCCGCAGCCCATTGGCTGATGTGGTCACATGTCAGAGGTCTACTTTGCTGATCTGAGGGCCGATCGGGCCAGCCAGAGCGTTCTCGCCAAGGTCCAGAAGCTTTTCCGCAAGGCTGGGCTGGGAGAGACCTTCCACCCCGGGGACCTTGTCGCAATCAAGACCCACTTCGGGGAGGAGGGGAACACCGCCTACCTCCGGCCGGAACTGGTGTCCAAGGTGGTGGACATGGTGGCCAAGGGGGGAGGGAGGCCGTTCCTGACCGACAGCAGCACCCTCTACAAGGGCATGCGCACCAACGCCGTGGACCACCTCCAGCTTGCAGCACGGCACGGCTTCATCTACCCAGTGGTCAACGCCCCCGTTATTATCGCGGACGGACTGAAGGGGACCGACTATGTGGAGGTTCCAGTGAACCTTAGGCACTGCAAGACCGTGAAGGTGGGAACGGTCGTCCAGGATGCCGATGCCCTCATCACGGTGTCCCACTTCAAGGGACATAGCCTAACGGGGTTCGGAGGGGCCCTGAAGAACGTGGGAATGGGGCTGGGCTCCAGGAGGGGGAAGATGGAGATGCATGCCCTCGTCCGTGCTAAGGTCGTGAAGGAGCACTGCAAGGGCTGCGGCCAGTGCGTGCTCCGCTGCCCTCCTGGGGCCATACGGCTTAAGGGGAGAAAGGCCACAGTGGACCCTGAGAGGTGCATAGGCTGCGGTGAGTGCAATGTGGCCTGCCGCTACGGGGCCATCGACCTGGGCGACTGGAACAACTACACAGCTCTGCAGGAGAGGATCGTCGAGTACTGCTACGGGATCCTGAAGGGGAAGGAGGGGAAGAACGGTTTCATCACCTTCGTGATCGACGTCTCCCCACTGTGCGACTGCTATGAGTTCAACGACACCCCCATAGTTCCAGACATAGGCATCCTGGCCTCGAAGGATATCGTGGCCATCGACCAGGCCGCGGCAGACCTGGTTAAGGCTGCTCCGGGAGTGCAGGGGAGCATGCTGAAGGGCGACCTCTCGCCAGGTTCCGACAAGCTCCGGGAGATCGTGGATGCGGACTGGGGCGCGCAGCTAAGGTATGCCGAGGAGCTGGGGCTGGGGGAGAGGAGCTACGACCTCATCAAGGTCAGATGAGCTGGATCTGCAACCTACGCACAATGGCTGTACCTACAAAAAATATATTGACTATGAACCAATAGTCGCGCAACCCCAATCGAAGGTGATGAAATACCAAGCGACGTACAGAACCGCAAGCTGGAGAACGGGTTCATGCTCACCCGGGTGGGCGTCACGGGTGTCAAGAAGCCTGTGGTGGTCACCAGAGGCGGCCGATCGACCACGCTCTTCTGCACTCTGAATGTGTTCGTGGACCTTCCTTCGACCCAGAAGGGATCGCACCTGTCCCGAAACCTGGAAGCGATCAACGAGGCCGTGAGCATGAGCATGACAGAGCCCATCCCCGGTATAGAGATCGTTGCCGCCAACATATGCCGTGCGCTGCGGGAGAAGCATGAGTATTCCACCTTCGCTGAGGTCCATCTCGTGGCCGACTACTTCCTGGAGAGGCCGGGCCCCAGCGGGAAGCGGAACCTGGAAGCGTTCAAGATCATGGCCGACGCCATAAGCCGGAACGACGACGGCCTCAAGAAGATGATCGGGGTGGAGGTGGTGGGAATGACCGCTTGCCCCTGCGCTATGGAGACTGTAAGAGAGCAGTACTGCAACAACGTCACCATGGAGGGGGATCTGCCGGTGATAAGCCACAATCAGAGGAACGTGGCCACCGTGATGGTGGAGGTACCGGAGGACTGCGATGTGGAGGCCAACGACCTGATCGATGTGGTCGAGCTTTCGTTCTCATCCGCTACCTACGAGGTCCTCAAGCGTTCTGACGAGGCCAAGGTGGTCCTTCAGGCACATCAGCGGCCCAAGTTCGTAGAGGACGTTGTGCGGACCATGCTGTCCCTGATCCTCGAAAGGTATCCCCATCTTCCGGACGGCGTACAGGTTACTGTGCGGAGCGAGAGCGAGGAGTCCATACACAAGCACAATGCCTTCGCGGAGCGCGTGGCCACCCTTGGCGACCTGCGCAAATCGCGCTAGGCCATTGGTTTGGAATCGCTGGTGACCGCTGGCAGGAGCACCACGAACCGCGTCCCCTTGGTGTGGTCCCCGGGCACGCGGTCCTCCACCCAGACCCGGCCGTTGATATCCTCGACCACCTTCTTCACCAGGTACAGGCCAAGGCCCGCGCCCTTTGTCCTGCTGCGTCCCTTGCGGGCCCTCTGGAACAGCTTGCTCTTCTGCTCGTCGGGTATCCCCGGCCCGTTGTCCTCAACGGACGTCTTATAGTACTCGCGGCCGCCCTCGAACACCCTGCTGAGCGTGATTTCGATCTCCACCTGGCCCTCAGAGTGCTTCACAGCGTTCATGATGAGGTTGGAGAAGACGTCCTTGAGCAGTTCGCTCCCCAGGACGAACTTCTTGATCGAGGTCTTATATGATATCCTCACCCCCTGCCCCGCATAATATTTCTCATACTCCATCCGTATGTCCTCCAGCAGCCACCCTAGGTCCACCAGGGAGTGTTTGATCTCATGGCTGTCTATCTGCTGGATCTTGCGGACGTTCTCGATGAGGTGGTTGCTGTCCCTCAGGATCTCCTGCGGCCGGGTCAGCAGCTGGGCGTGCTTGTCCTCAAGCTCCACCTTTTGCATGGCGGTCTCCAGGTAGCTCGATATCGCTGCGTTCATGTCGCTGATATCATGAGAGAGGAGATCGATGTACAGCTCAGCCTGCTCCTTAGCCTCTATGGCATCATGCTCCAACATCCTCTGCCTGGTTATGTCCTGAAGGACGGAGACCCCGCCGATGATCTTGCTCCGGTCATCCCTTAGGGGAGAGGCGGAGTTCAGTATCGTGCCCCTGGAACCGTCAAGGCGTATGATGTCGAGCGCCGCACCCACGGTGATCTTTCCCCTTTTAACGGCCTGGATGAGCGGCCAGTCCTCGTTCCGAACCACCAGGCCGTTGTCCGACCACCAGGCCTTCAGGTTAACCTGTTCGAGGGCCAGCGGAAGCCTCATCAGCTTGCCTCCCAGTATGGAATCCACCATCACGTTCCTCTCGATGACCTTACCGCTCTGATCCGCCACCATTACTCCGACCGGGAGGCTGTCGAGTATCGTCTTTACGCGCCGTTTCTCCTGCTCCGCGCGCGTAGCCATGTCCTCGATACGCTTGCGGGCGTTCACCTGCTCAGAGATGTCGGTGATGATCGCCAGGGCCCCGCCCTCATCCTTCAAGGAAAGAGGGACCGCTGAAAAGTGGACGTAGCGTACGGTACCATCACTGGCTTTAATCTCCAGGTCCGTCTTTAGGGGGGCATTGCCCTTGATGATCCCCCTGATCTTGCTCTCCACCTCAGGCAGGGGGCAGGATATTTCATCCAGTCTCTTGTCCCGGATCTCGCTGACCATATGCCGATCGCATATGTCCACGAAGGCCTGGTTGACCCATTTGATCCTCATTTCCGGACCGGAGAGCACCAGGATGCCTACGGGAGCGTTCTCGATGACCTTCTGCAGCAGCCACTTCTGCTCCTTGACCTCATCGGATAGTCGCGACCTCTCCTCCTCGGCACGCATACGGTCCGTGACATCATGTACGATGGAGCATAGGAACGCCTGACCGTTCAGGTGGATGGGTGCGACCATCTGCTCGATGTCCCTCACCTGGCCATCGGCCAACCGATGCTTCGCATATGTACGCCCGGTTGAGGGGGGGAGCGCTGTTCCCGCCTCCCCCTTCTCGCCCTGCATCTCCGGGGGGGCTATCTCTTCCAGGTCCATGCCTATGAAAGAATCCATTGGGAACCCGTAGTAGTCGATGGCCGCCTGGTTGACGTCGACCACTCTGTGGGTCTGGGGGTCCACCAGGAACATCACCGCATGGTTCTCTTTGAACAGGCTGATGTACCGCTCGTTGCTCTCCCTCAGCTCCTCAAGGGTCTTCATTCTCTGGATGGCGTAGCGCAGGGAACGCTCCAGGGCGAAGGAGTTCACCTCCCCCTTAACCAGATAGTCCTGGGCACCCAGGGATACGGCCAGGTCCCCTAGCTCCTCGTCGCTGGTCCCGGTAAGGACTATCACGGGGACTTTCGATGTGTGGTATAGCATCTGCTCCAAGGTGCTCAGCCCGAACGAGTCAGGCAGCCCCAGGTCCAGCAGTATCACGTCAGGACGGTCCCTCTTGAGAGAATCGATCGCATCATGGAGCCGCCGCGCCACCTGGACCTCGAACCGGGCTGAACGGGTAGCATTGAACATGACCTGCATCAGGCCCACGTCCCCTGGATTATCCTCCACTAGAAGGACCCTGATGGCCTTCGCCGGCATGTCCTTGCCTTTCTCCCTATTGATCGTCATGCCTGTCATGCGCTGTACTGTCCTCTGGTAGGGCCTATGCGGGAAATGACATGAGCGGTCACAGTGTCGCACCCCCCAGACCTATTGCACGCCCGCCCATCTTATCCTGACGCTTTGCAATTCAGCCACCGGCACGAGCTCATGATGGCCGGAGGACCGTCGAACATGGTCGTTCTGACCGTCAGAGCTTAATTGATGAGCGGCGCTGTAGAAATCATAGTCCTTTTCGCTCTATTTATAATCTCATGGCGGCCGTATGTATCACTATTACGACTCGGATCAGGTCACCTGATATCGTCAGAACACTGTGGAGAAAACGCTAATATCACGCCTGACGTTCGCTGGCCGATCTGGTGTTCTCATGAAAATAAAGGCCGTGGTGGTCGATGTCGATGGCACCCTTACCGACATGGACAAGTTGATGTCCACATCCGGGATCGAGGCTCTGCGCGAGGTACAGAGGAAGGGCGTACCGGTCAGCATCGCCTCCGGGAACGTGCTCCCCGTCACCTACGGGCTATCCACATACCTGGGGCTAAAAGGACCGATGGTGGCGGAGAACGGGGGGGTGGTCTGCTACCAGGAAAGGATCTACCAGCTTTCTGAGGGCATTCTGCCCGAGCAGGCCTATGAACACCTGCGCACCAAGATGCCCGTCGAGCGCCTCTTCACGGACAACTGGAGGAGGACCGAGGTGGCACTCCGCCGAACCATGGACGTGGAGCGGGTAAAGGCCGAG
>MVRB01000111.1 GCA_002067635.1 Methanomassiliicoccales archaeon PtaU1.Bin030
GTCCTGGCTAAAGGAAAAGCGTTGGACCGCATCAAGTATCTTTCTGTCACAATGGTCGCAATTGTGAACACCCCTTATGGTCCCTCCACCGGACGGGGAGGACAGGAGGCGAGTATCGGTCATCCTCCTGCCTATCCTCAGCACCTCGATAAGGGACCACGCCCACGGAGGCCGGTAGCTGCCCTTCCTCCAGAGAACGTCCACCACTGTGTCCCTTTGAACATTGACCGGGTTGATGCTCACGCTCTCCGACAGTGGGGCGGCATAGGCGATCGATGCGATGGTGTCCTCGACCGCCGCTCTCTCGGTGAGGTACGGAGGTTTTAGCAGCAAGTAGGTCCTCAGCGGAAGCCCCGCATCACGGAGGACGTTGGCGGCGACGGTGTAGTCCTTCACCGTGAAGCCCTTGCGAACGCACTTCTTCAGTATCTCCTCGTTCGCTGACTCCAGTCCGATGGCAACGGCCGCCCTATGGTCGATGTCCTGCAAGTTCTCCACGGTGATGAACTCCGGACGGCTCTCGACCAGCACCCTATCTGCACCCGGAAAGGTGGAGAACACTTCAGCTCTGACGTCCAGAGGTACCTCCCGAGGATCGAGGAAGGAGCCTGATGTGTATATCTTCACCATCTTCTCACCCTTGTACCTCTTTGAGGCCTGGGCTAGCTGTAAGCGTAGGTGCTGGGGCGTAACCTGCCGGGAGCTGGCGGAGTTGTAACCGCACATCAGGCACCCCTTCTGCCACGACCACCAGCAACCGGTCGTTCTCAGGATCACCACGAAGGCGTCCACCCTCTCACCGCCGATAACATCCTCTTCCTTCCAGATGCTCACCGGGCTTTGCAGGTCTTCTAAGCTCAAACGTGCCATCTCACGACGCCCTCGATGGACATCGCCTCATCGATAATTACCTTTCCCCGCCTTCACGCGATCAGGGGATCCGCGCGGTTCCTAATCCTTTAATACAGAACCGATAATCCTTGACCCGAAGGATTGGCCATGGCCAAGAAGATAATTGTCATCGGTTCGGGAGCGGCTGGTATGACCGCGGCGTCTGCGGCGAGGGCGAAGGATATCGAGGCTGAGATCACGGTGTTCACCGAGGAAGAGCATATCTCGTACTCCCCTTGCGCGATCCCCTTCGTGCTGGAAGGCCGCATCAAGGACTTCCCGTCCATCATTATGCACGACCCTGAGTTCTACCGCCGCGAGAGGAACATCAACATACGTACCAGAACCAGGGTGGTGGCCGCCGATGCGGACAAGCACACGGTCACCCTAGCCGATGGAGAGACGCTGTCCTACGATTCTCTGGTGCTGGCGACAGGTGGAACGGTCTTCGTACCGCCCATAGCGGGCATAGACCTCCCGGGAGTTTTCCGGGTACGTTTCATAAAGGACGGTATGGACATACAGGCCGCGCTCCCCACGGTGCGCTCTGTGGTGGTCGCGGGGGCGGGCGTCATAGGCCTGGAGATCGCGGTGGCGCTGAGGCATGCGGGCAAGGAGGTCACGGTGGTGGAGATGTTCCCGCAGATCATACCCCGTATCTGCGACCAGGACATGGCCAAAGAGGTCCAGTCCTACTGCGAAGGCCTGGGCATCAAGTTCTGCATGGGCACGCCTCTCGGCTCCATCTGCGGAGTGAACAGAGTCGAGAAGGTGGTCGTGGGCAAGGAGGAGATGCCCTGTGATATGGTCATCATGGCCACAGGCGTACGTGCCAACCTCGAGCTACCGAACCTCCTGGGGCTGGAGATCGGACCTTTGGGTGCCGTCAGGACCTCCCCCACCCTTCAGCCGTACAAGAAGGGCAGGTTGGTGAAGGACATCTACCTCGCAGGCGATGTGGTCATGTGCCAGAGCGCTGCAGTTCCCGGGCCTACGATGAGCCAACTGGGGGCCACCGCGGTCAGGCAGGGGCGGGTCGCGGGTATCAACGCCGCCGGAGGCCGCGCCCTGTTCCCCGAGGTCCTGAGCGCCTGGATATCCCAGATAGGGGATCTCCAAGTGGGCGGTACTGGCCTGTCGCGGGGGTTGGCCGACTACTACGGCCTGGACGTGGTGGAGGCCAAGGCTGAGGGCCTCACGCGTGCCAGGTACTACCCTGGAGGTATGCGGCTCATCGTCAAGCTCATTGCGGAGCGCGAGAGCCACAGACTCGTCGGCGGGCAGATAGTGGCGGGGGAGGAGGTCACGGGACGGGTGAACTGGCTGACCGCGGCCATCCTCAAGGGGACGACCGTGGAGGAGTTCGTCACCTCGTTCGAGAACGCCTACTGTCCGCCGACCTCCATGGTGAAGGACGTGGTCAATGTCGCGGCAGAGAAGCTCCTCGAGAGGCTCTGAGATGACCAAGGTCCTCTTCCGCACCTACGGACACCCGACGCACCTTGTCGGCGGAGGACAGATGGACATTGAGTTCCCGGGGGTCACGGTGAAGGATCTTCTTGATGAGCTGATCAAGACCTTCGGCGACCCCATGAGGAAAATCCTGTATCCCAAGGATGGTAAGTTCTCGGAGATGTTGTACGTCCTCATCAACGGCAGCAACATGAGCTATCTCGATGGCCTGTCCTCCAGGCTCAAGGACGGCGATGTGGTGGCCGTGCTCCCTATAACCGCCGGAGGCTAAGCCTAACGCGGGAGCTATCATCCATGATAATAATATAATACTATTCAAATAGTTGTCGCTCCAATAATATTCTGCACGCATTCTGTCAACTGGGATGGGGGGGAGTTGACATGAGGGATACAGAGATAGCTCAGGCCAAGACGGCCGTCCGCCTACTAAGTGGGTATCTAGACGATGTGGAGCCCAGGCCATCGCATAAAAAAGCGGAGCCCACCTTCTCTAGCGGCATGACGGTCAACGAAACGCGCCGGGTCCCTGAACATGCATGATACATGTACAGAGGGCCCCATTCTAGGGCTTTTTCAAACCTGGCCAGATCTTTAATTAAATTATCAATTCTCAATTTTTAATAGGCGTGATATAACTTCTATATCCGCCTACGCCATTACATATTCTAGGTCGAGTGAATTTGAACAGGCCGCGTAGCTTTGCTAGGTGGTGATGGGATGGGAAGGTTCAAATTTATCAAGGCTAGGAACTACAAGGATTATTGGATCATAAACGAGCTTGTCGAGCAGTGCAACGAAGAGGGCAAGGACGGCAGGTTCCGGTGGTGCTACGCTCCGCGGGAGCACGTTAACCTGCCTTACATCGAGCCGGGAACACAGGCCAAGCTCATCATAACCAAGGATGAGATGCCGAAGATTGTGGGGTTCTACTCCTACGACTCATCCGATCGGAGGCTTGACGTTCTTTACGTCGTGCCTAAGCTGAGAGGTCATCACATCGCTCTGGATATAGTAGATGACTTCCTGCGGATGCCCCCGCGGGACCTGCAAGCCAAGGTACTGAACCCCTGCAGGGCGGTGCGAAAGATGCTTAACAAGCATTACCCCGGTCGCTTCGAGGCAGTGGTCACCAGAGGCAGAGGGTTCATCAAGACCCACTACGAGGAGGAGGACCTGGTGGGATACATGGGATAAAAAAAGGGAAAGGGGAAAAAGGAGAAAGGGAGGTTTAGGTGTCGAAGTACAGATAGAACTCCGAGGGGTGCGGGCGCAGCCGTATATAGTCGTTCTCCTTGAGGCGCTTGTACGCGATCCACTCTTCCACGAAATCCTTGGTGAAGACATTACCGCGAAGTAGGAAATCGTGGTCTGACTCCAGGTTGTCCAGGGACTTCTCGAGGGAACCGGGGACCTGCTTAATAAGGGCCTGCTCGCTCTTGGGCAGCTCGAACATGTCCGTATCGTGCGGGGAACCGGGATCGATCTTGTTCTTGATGCCGTCCAGGCCTGCCATGAGCATGGCGGAGAAGGCCAGGTAAGGATTGCATGTGCAGTCAGGAGGCCGGTACTCGATCCTCTTGGTCTTGGGGTTCTTGGAGTACATAGGTATCCTGACCGCGGCTGAGCGGTTCCTTTGCGAGTAGACGAGGTTGACAGGCGCCTCGTACCCCGGGACCAGCCTGCGATAGGAGTTGGTGGACGGGTTGGTCAGAGCCAGGAGCGAGGGGGAGTGCTCGAGTATGCCGCCGATGTAGTATAGTCCTTCCTGTGACATGAGGGCGTAACCCTTCTCATCGAAGAACACATTCTTGCCGTCCTTGGATAGGCTCTGGTGGGTGTGCATTCCGGTACCATTGTCGCCGAACAGCGGCTTGGGCATGAAGGTGACTGTCTTCCCGAGCTGGGCCGCGGTGTTCTTCAGGACATACTTGTACAGCATGACCTGATCGGCCATCTTGGTCAGCGTCTGGAACCGCATACCTATCTCACCCTGGCCGGCGGTAGCGACCTCGTGGTGGTGCAGCTCGCATTCGATGCCCACAGCCATCAGGTTCATGACCGCCTGGGAGCGGAAGTCCTGCAGGGAGTCGGTGGGCGGGACAGGGAAGTAGCCTTCCTTGTTCTTGGGCCGATGGCCGAGGTTGATACCGTTGACGTTGTTACCGGAATTCCATATGCCCTCGTTGGAATCTATGTAGTAGAACCCGCAGTGCTGGTTCTGCTCGAAGCGGATGGAGTCGAAGACGAAGAACTCCAGCTCAGGGCCGAAATACGCGGTGTCCGCGATCCCGCTGCTCTTTAGGTACTCCTCGGCCTTCTGGGCTATGTACCGCGGGTCCTTCTCATACCGGTTCCCGTTTATCGGTTCACGGACATTGCAGAAGACAGAAAGAGTCGGTATCTTGCACGCCGGGTCCAGGAAAGCTGTGTTCATGTCCGGGACAAGGAGCATGTCGCTCTCATCGATGTGGGCGAAACCCCTGATGGAAGATGCATCGAAACCCACACCGTCCTGCAGCAGATCCTCGCACATCCTTCCTGCTGGGTAGGTGATGTGCTGCAGCGAACCAGGCACGTCAGTGAACTTGAAGTCCACCATTCCTACCTTGCCCGAGGTACACATGTCCATGGCCTCGGCTTTGCTCATTCTCCCCTTGACACGATTTTTGTCTGCCTCCATTGTCGTTCACGTCCTTCCTGCTTTCTTTTGGTCAGCTCGGAGGCCGGAAGAGCCCGGCACGAGCATGCCACTACCGTGAGGCCGAACCCCTAACTCTCCAATGAGAGTTTGTCGACCTTCACAAAAGTGCAATAGACAAATTACTAATTATATCTTTTGTTTCAAGACAATTACTTACAATTCTACTTCATATATCTACATATGTATAATCGGAATAATTGATTCCATTATTATCGATATCTAATCTGAGAATAGCGCTATTTCAGAGTACAGGTATCAGATGTCCAGACCCTTGGTACAGCCACTTTCAATGCCACGACAAACACGCATCCTTTTTACGCTGGCTGGCCATGGAGTCGTAACAGGAGCTCCAAGAGCCCCCCTGTCCCGAAACACTAAATAATCATCAGGGAATCGGTACCTGAGTCATATGGACACCGAAGAGAGGTTCAACCTGTTGGCGAGGAACACTGAGGAGATCGTCACCGTCGAGGAGCTTAAGAGGATCCTCGAGACCAACCCTTCGCCGAAAAGCTATATCGGGTTCGAACCCTCTGGTCTGGTCCACCTTGGTTGGGTGATCTGCGCCAACAAGGTAAAGGACCTCGTGGACGCAGGATTCGAGATGACCATCTTCTTTGCCGACTGGCACGCCTATATCAACGACAAGCTGGGAGGGGACATAGAACGCATCCGCATCTGCGCCAAGTACATGGAGGACTGCTTCGAGGCGTTGGGCGTTCCCCGAGAAAAGGTGAGGTTCGTCCTTGCATCTGAGATAATGGACATCACCTACTGGGAGAAGGTGATGAAGGTCGGAAAGGTCACCTCCCTCTCGCGTATAAAGAGGGCCATGACCATCATGGGTCGGAAGGAGGACGACGCGGAGCTGGACTCCTCCAAGTTCCTCTATCCACTGATGCAGGCCACCGATATCTTTCAAATGAACATCGATCTGGCCTACTCAGGGATAGATCAGCGCAGGGCCCACATGCTGGCCAGAGAGGCAGGGGAGAAGCTACAATGGAAGGTGCCTGTGGCCCTTCACACCCCCCTTCTTCCAGGCCTCAAGGGGCTGAGCCGCATGGACCCCATCGCCAACAAGATGTCCAAGTCCGATCCTGACAGCGGGATCATCATCCATGACTCTCCTGCGGATATAGAGAGGAAGATAAAGAAGGCCTTCTGTCCTCCGGAGGCGGAGGGCAACCCCATCCTGGCGATCGCCAGGATGATCCTGTTCCAAAAGAGCTCGGTGTTCGCGATCGAGCGGCCTGAGAAGTTCGGCGGACGGCTGGAGTTCACCTCGTACGAGGAGCTGGAATCTACGTATGTGGCGGGAAAGCTCCACCCTATGGACCTCAAGACCGGGGTCGCTAAGGCTCTGAGCGAGCAGCTGCAGGCTGCCAGGGATTATTTCGATAGGAATCCTAAAAACCTTGAGGCCATGCGTCGCTCCCTAGGGCTTATCTGATCGTGCGGAAGATCGCTGTCACGCGGAAACGAATTCGGTCCCCCCATCGTAACGAAAGAAGCTCGTGTCGTTATCAGAGCGATGAACTCACATAGGCCTGTTAATGTAATCCATGCCCTCTCCCTCGGATGCGAAAATGACGATCCGTGAGGAGTTGGACTCGATGCAACAGGAAGCTAGCGCTAGGATACCTCAGGAAGTGTTGTCCTTCTTCAGCAAACCAGGGGGGCATTCCCTCATAATTAGGGGCGAGGCTGGTACTGGCAAGACCACTCTTTCACTGCAGCTGATAGAGGAGCTTGCGCAGTACAACAATAGCCATTACCTCTCCACACGGGTATCGGATATCCTGCTGCTGGTGCAGTTCCCGTGGCTGGGAGAGAAGATATACGGCAAGGAATACACTAGCTTCGTGAAGAACCAGGTACCCTGGATAACGGGCGAGGGCGATCCTGACACCGCCCATGTCATCCCCCGCGATGACGGGGCCCATGATGTCGGTCTGAAGAAGCTGATGGACATTTACCACGATGAGCGTCGATTGGGGGCGGACGACTTCCCAGCAATGGAAGATGTCAACCGCGTGTATGATGCGGTAAAGGGCGCTCTCCCCCAGCGCTCGCTGGTGGTGATCGACTCCCTTGATGCCCTGGCCGAGAGGCACGGGTTGGAGAACGCGCCCTTCATCACCGCCATCCAGAAGGACCTGGTGGAGGGCTACGGCGCGAACATCATCTTCGTGTTCGAGAACAACGAGAAGGAGTATGACTACCTTGCCGATGGGTCCGTAGTACTATCATCGCAGGAGCATCAGGGGCGGACAATCCGTCACCTCAAGGTCCAAAAGCTACGAGGCTGCGAGATAAAGCAGTTCCGTTACCTTTTCACCCTGAAGGGAGGCAGGGTCCAGAGCTTCGGGAACATCAAGACACTGGACGTGACACCGGACAGGGAGTGGTCTTCCCTTACGGACAGCCGTGGTAAGATCTCGTCCGGTCTGGTGGACCTAGACCGTCTCCTGGGGGGAGGGTTCAACCCGGGGGCGGCGGTGCTGTATGAGATAGGTAAGAACGTGCCCATGGAGATCATCAGCCTTATGGAGCAGTCACTTGTGGCTAACTTCGCCTCTCAGCGAAGGGGGGCCCTGTGGCTGCCGATGAAACGGGTGAGCGCCGACACTGTGAAGAAGCAGCTGTCCGCGGCCATCCATCCCAACCTCTTCGACAAGTGCATCCGCATACCTGAGCTGGCGGCCCAGAGCGAGGCTGGCCGCTCCAATCACGTTCTGAGGGTGGAGGGTGCGGACGTGGCCGCTGACCTCAAGTGGGACCTCCTCACATATTCCCTCAAATCTGCGGACATGCCGTACCTCACTCTCTTCGGCTTCGACACCCTAGAATCCATTTACGGTGAGAACGTGATGAGCGGTCTGACCGAACATATCGCGACCTTAAAGCAGAACGGAGGTGTGTTCGCGGCCTTCTCCTCTGAGTCTACCCAGTCGAACAAGAAGTTGATAGACCTGTCCACGGTCCATCTCAAGATCGAACGCATCGACGGTGTGCTCACGCTCTATGGCGAGGAGCCCTTCACGGAATGCAACGCCGTCACACTGGAGTGGAGGGAGCGGGGAGGCTGTCTGTCCCTCACCCCGGTGGTCTGAGGTCCGCGCGTCAATTATTTGTATGGCCATGCCGTAGGATGGGCGATGTTGCCACGGACCCTGCTGGTTGACCTCGGCGGGACGCTGATAGACCTGTTCGGACACACCAGCCCCGGTCAGGTTCTGCCCAGCTCCCTCGAGGGAGCGTCCCGAGTGGTGAGAGGGGCAGGCCTGTATCCGCCTCCCATTAGCGTTCTGGAGTCCAGATGGGAGAAGCGGAGGCAGGACCCCAACGACACTGTGGTAAGACCCCTCGAGGATCGATTGTCGTTCACCTTCGACATCGATCCGAACGAGAGGGCGCTACTTATGACGACATGCCGCGCTTTCATGAGGCCGCTGTTCGCCCAGGCACGGGTGTTCGAGGATTCCTTACCTCTACTATCCCATGCCCGGGCCCGTGGCATGGGAGTGATAATAGTGTCGAACACTACCTGGGGCAGCCCGGCCTCTCTATGGAGGGAGCTCCTGGAGAGGATAGGTCTGAGCGCTTGCATCGATGCATCGGTGTTCTGCCGGGACGTGGGGCGAAGGAAGCCCGACCCAATGGTCTACGCACATGCCATGGAGGTGGCA
>MVRB01000112.1 GCA_002067635.1 Methanomassiliicoccales archaeon PtaU1.Bin030
AAGAGCAGGATGGCGGAGATCGCTACCAGATACATCCTCCTCAAGAAGGGGCTCCACGAGAGAAGGGTCGCGGCGGCAAAGAGGATCAAGGACCTGAAGGAGAGAGGACTGAAGCTTAGGGAGGTGCAGGAGCTCCTTAGGTGCGATGAGATCAGCGCACGCTTTATCGAAAGGCATTATTTTGGGGGGGGAGGACAGCGCATAAAGCTGGACTTTCTCTCTTTCAAGGAGTTCCTGGATAGAGAGCTCGAGCAGATAGAATCGACTGGTTTCCTGTATGACGACATCATCTCGATAGAGAGAGTCCCGTATGAGGGTCTGGTCTACGATCTCACGGTCCCTGACTCTCACAACTTCGTTGCGAACGGGTTGATTGTATCCAACTGCGGTGTCCGCCTGGTGCGCACCGACCTGGAGGAGAAGGACGTTCGCCCGGGCATCAAGGACCTGATCGGCACGCTTTTTAAGAACGTCCCGGCCGGAGTGGGCTCCAAGGGCATCGTCGATGTTGTGTCCTCCCAGATAGAGGACATCCTCCTGTCAGGGGCGGAGTGGGCCGTCCAGAACGGCTACGGTTGGGACGAGGACCTGCAGAGCACGGAGGAAGGGGGCCGCATGAAGACCGCGGACCCCGCCAAGGTGAGCGCCAAGGCCAAGCAGCGGGGCATCCCCCAGGTAGGCTCCCTGGGCTCTGGGAACCACTTCCTGGAGGTGGACGTGGTGGAGAAGATATTCGACCAAGAGGCGGCTGAGGCCTTCGGTCTGCGGGAGGGGCAGGTCACGGTGATGGTCCATTGCGGCTCCCGCGGTTGCGGTCACCAGATAGCCACAGATTTCCTCCAGGTCATGGAGCGGTTCATCAAACATAGCAACATTGTCCTTCCCGACCGGCAGCTGGCCTGCGCCCCGGTCCGGTCGAAGGAGGGCCAGGACTATTTCCAGGCCATGTCCTGCGGGGCCAACTATGCCTGGGCCAACCGCCAGATGATACTTCATTGGATCCGCGAGTCCTTCGAGGAGCATTTCAAGCGGGAGGCCGAGAGCATGGGTATGCACCAGGTTTACGATGTGGCCCACAACATCGCCAAGCTCGAGGAGCACAACGTGGAGGGGCAGAGCAGGAAGGTCTACGTGCACCGCAAGGGCGCAACCAGGGCCTTCCCGCGTGATCGCCCTGAGGTCCCGCCGCAGTATCGCTCGGTGGGGCAGCCGGTGCTGATCCCAGGGGACATGGGGCACGGCAGCTACGTGCTGGTGGGAACCGACCGGGTCATGGAGGAGGCTTTCGGCTCCACGTGCCATGGGGCGGGAAGGGTAATGTCCCGCAACGAGGCCCTGCGCAAGTTCACGGTCCAGGGGATCAGGGATGGCCTGGCTGGAAAAGGCATCTTCCTCAAGTCCGCCACCAAGGACGGGATACTGGAGGAAGCGCCCGAGGCCTACAAGAACATCGAGTCCGTGATCGACGTGGTCGCCGGCGCCGGTCTGTCCCGAAAGGTCGCCAAGCTCACCCCCATCGGGGTCATGAAGGGTTAGTCGAACAACGCCTTCATGGCCGCCCTCTCCACTTCCTCCCGGTGCTCCGGTAGGGTGGAGACCATGACCGCCCAGTCATGGACTCCTCTCGCCTGGATGGCCTTGGCCAAGGGGCTGTACCGCGAGAGCGGTCTCACCCTGTCGCCATCGAGTACGGGGACGTCGGTCTTTCCGATGCGGAGCTCGGAGAGAAGGAGGGAGCGGTCAGGGATATCCAGGAGGACGGCCGTGTCGGGCACGCCTGCACGCGACGCTATCTCCTTTTCCTTGGCCTTCCTCCTACGGTAATCCGAGAGCTCTATCAGCTGGTCCAGCCTTTCGTCGGAGAGGGAAGAGATGGATAGCATCAGCGCTCTTTTGTACAGCCTCCGGTAATCGAGCTTGGTAATGAGGACCGAGGTCGGTCCGGGGCAGGAACGGAGCAGCGACGCCAGCGAGCAATCGGTCTCCAGATGGAGGTCCACCAGCATCTCTGAGGGGGCGTTCTCCACCGCTTTGCACAGCATCTGCTCCGCTATGCGCGCGGTCTTGTGGTAGTACACCGAGGTGTACATCAGGGCCCTGGCCACCATCAGGCCCTCGGCCGCCACCAGGCCTCCCTTGTTGATGACCAGGTCCCCGTGGAACAACGCCACCGTCTGCAGCAGACGGTCCACGTCGATGGTCCCATGGGCCACCCCGGTGTAGTACGCGTCCCTCTTAAGGTAGTCCATCTGGTCCACGTCCAGGGGCCCGGAGATCATCTGCCCCAGGTACCGCTTGGTCCCGAAGTGGGCCTGTCCTTCCTCCACCAGAAGGGTCTGGCCCGAACGCAGGTCCTTCCTAGAGGAGGCGATGAGCTCGCACACCTCGTCCACGTTGACATCGTTCTCCTCCAAAAGCTCGCAGATGGGCGGGAGGGGGCCGAGGACCTCGGCCACATTGTCCTTCATCAACCGCGTCCTACCACGTATGATGTCCGTGGTCACGTCCATGTGGTCCTTGCCGATGCGGTCCTGCAGGACCTCCTCAAGGGTGTGGGAGAACGGGGGGTGCCCGATATCGTGAAGCAGCGCCGCCACGAGCAGGGTCCTCCTCTCGTCGTCGGGGAGCTTGAGGGACTGGCTCATGAGATGGGCCATGTGGCAGGTGCCCAGGGAGTGCTCCAGGCGCGTGTGGTTGGCCCCGGGGAACACGTAGTGGGCCAGGCCGAGCTGGTGCACTCCGTGAAGGCGCTGCATCTCCGGTCTCTCCAGAAGCTCCAGAATAAGGCC
>MVRB01000113.1 GCA_002067635.1 Methanomassiliicoccales archaeon PtaU1.Bin030
GGCATCGCAGGGCGTGCATGGAGCGGTGGCCATCACCGCTGTGACGGCCCAGAACTCATGCAGGGTGGCCAGGATATTCCCCTTGCCGGTGGAGGAGATCATCGCGCAGATGGATGCCGTCATGGAGGACGTCCACATATCGGCGGCCAAGACCGGCATGCTGTACTCAGCGGAGATAGCCTCGGCCGTCGCCGAGAGGCTGGCCTCCACCGATCTTCCCCTGGTGGTGGACCCGGTGTTGGTGGCTGGTGTGGGCGACCCCCTAGGACGGGATGGCCTGGTGGAAGCGGTGCGCGAAAGGATCGCACCGTTGGCGACAGTCATAACTCCCAACATCCCCGAGGCCGAGGTCCTTACTGGACTGAGAATATCGACGGATGACGACGTGCGGATGGCCTGCCGAGCCCTGGCAAAGCTGGGGGCGGAGGCGGTCCTGCTCAAGGGAGGCCATCTGGACGGGGACATGAGCGTGGATACGTTCTACCACGAAGGTAAGTTCCTGCGCCTAGGATCACCTCGCGTGGAGGTCCGCGGCCATGGTGGGGGATGCATCCTGTCCTCGTACATCACGGCCAACCTGGCGAAGGGGAAGGGGATGTGGGAGTCGTTCCTCGTGTCGCGGGCTGCCATCATGGAATCGATAGCCTGTCGGTCCCATGTAGGGAGAGGAGTACCTCTGGTGGAGCCGATGGCCGGCGTCATCAAGGATGCGCACCGATACCGCATCTCTTCTCGACTAAAGGCCTCAGCAGAGAGGGCGGGAGAGATGCTTCCGAAAAGCTGGGTCCCTGCGAACGGTGCGGACATGGTGTTCTGCCTCCCTGGTGCCGCGAACAAAACGGACGTTTGCGGGGTGAGCGTCCCCGCCCGTATCATTGAGGGTGGGCGCTGTCCTTCCTTCGGAAGTGCCCCGCGCCTGTCCACGGCGGTCCTGACGGCCATGAGGCACGATGGGGGGATAAGGGCCGGGATAAGCCTGAGGTGCACTAACAGCGTTATCACCTGGGCTCGGCACGAGGAAATGACCGTCGGTACCTATAGGAGAAGGATGGCGGCCGGGGACCTCGCCTGTTGTGAGAGGGAGGGTATGGAAGAGCTAATAAACTTCCTTGGATGTGTCCCTGATGTTGTCTGTGACCGGGGTGGCCCGGGAACGGAGCCCCTGGTCCGGGTGCTAGCCTCCAGCCCCGAAGAGCTGGTCAGCAGGATCGAGAGAGCCCTAAGGTGAGGATGATCTATGCGAATCGCCATGTTCACGGACACATATCTGCCAGCACGCGATGGCGTGGTTACCTCCATACTGCTGACCAGGGCGCAGCTGGAACGCATGGGTCACGAGGTTTTCATCTTCGCTCCCGACCCCGGAAACGGCCATAAGGAGGAGGACGTCTACTACTTCCGTTCCCTAAACTACAAAAAGTACCCTGGCTACAACGCCGCGATCTTCCCCTCCAACAAGTGTGAGATACTCAAGGAGCTGAAGGTGGACATCATACACAATCACGGCCTGTTGTTCATGGCCGTGCGCTCGATGTTCGCGTCCCGCACCCTCCACATACCGAACCTTGTGACGTTCCACACCATGCTCACGGACGCGGCCAAGTTCTACTCCCCCATCGATGTCCCCGACTGGATGCTTACCAGGCCGTTCTGGTTCTACCTGCGGGAGCTATTGGAGAGGGCGGATGCAGTGGTCGCGCCCACGAACGCCATCAAGAACGAGCTGCTCTCCTACGCCCCCAGCATGCACCGTGTCGAGGTCATCCCCACGGGGGTGGACACTTCCCGCTTCAGTCCGACCGTGGACGGGGCGGCCTTCAGGGATCGATATGGTCTCAGGGACGAAAAGGTCCTCATGCACGTTGGGAGGATCGCCATGGAGAAGAACCTCGACCTCATCCTCGACGGCTTCTCCCTGCTTTCAAAGGAGGACCCTCAGGTGAAGCTCCTTCTCGTGGGAGAAGGGCCGGCGAAGAAGCACTACCAGCAACGGGTCCGTGACATGGGTCTGGAGAGAAAGGTCCTGTTCACCGGGTTCGTGCCGGATGAAGAGCTGCCGCACACGTATGCTGCCTGCGACGCCTTCACCATCGCCTCCAAGTTCGAGACCCAGGGGCTGGCAGCGCTGGAGGCCATGGCCACCGGAAAGCCCGTGGCAGGCATTAACTTCCGGGCAGTGGCAGAGATGGTGAGGCCGGGCGAGAACGGCTATCTGTTCGAGGAGGACGTTAGATCATGCGCGAACGCCATGAAGGAGGCCCTGTTACATTCTCAGGACCTCAAGGAGAGCACCCGGCGGTTCGCCCTCGAATACTCCCAGGAGAAGAGCGCACTTAAGCTGGTCGAGCTGTACGAGGCCACCATCGAGCGCAAGAAGAGACCGCTGAACGGAAAGTAGTTCTAAGACATACTGATTATCTGAAGAAAATGACCGACATAGGTACCGTGGTCTATGATCTGTTCCAGCCGTTAGGACTCTATGGCGGTCTGGTCTGCATTTTCATACTGTTCTATGTGGATGCCATACTCTTCCCCACGGTGCCGGAGCTGTTCACGGTCATCATCTTCACCACCGTGCCGCTGAACCCCGGACCCTCCCTGCTCATGTACGCAGGGGGGGTGCTGGCCACGATCGTGGTGGCGGAGATCACCGGCGTCATGACCCTGTACATGGTCGTTAAAAGGGCCAAGGTGCCGGAGCGCATCTGCGAGGTCATCCGTCGTTACCAGGCGTTCCTGTTCTGCCGGGACGAGCGCATGATCCTGGTGAACCGCATCGCGCCGGTGGTGCCATTCCTGGGGGCGTTCATCGCGGTGACGCGATGGAGCTTGAAGAAATCGCTCGCCTTTGTCGTCATCGGGGGGGTGGTCAAGTACGGGATCATCCTAGCCCTAAGCGGCATGTTCGTGGTCTATTTCTCACAGGGTACGGCCAGGATAGCGACTGTGGTGATGGTGCTTCTCATCATCCTGCTGAGCGTTATCGTCTCCTATTATCGGAAAAGGAAGTCGCAAGATGCGTGTGGTACTGCTTAACCCCTATCACTATCCCTACATGGGAGGCATAGAGCACCGGCTGCATGAGGTGTCCTGCCGGCTGGCGGGAAAGCATGAGATGATCGTCCTGACCTCCCAGCTGCCAGGCACCGACTTGGAGGAGGAGCGCGACGGCTATCGTATCGTGCGCCTTCCATCAAGGTTCATCGATATCTACAACCCCCCGTTCGTCAGCACTCCCGGGGTTCTGGAGGCACTGCAGAGGCTGGACCCTGACGTGGTCGATTTCCACTACCGTTGGGCCCCGTCCTACACCAAGGCCATGAAGCGATACGGGGGGAAATGGGTGTTCACCTTCCATAACACATACGGGGAAGGTCACGGACCCAGCCGTGTCCCCAGCCTGATCAATGACGCCCTGTTCTGCCGCATCATCAGGAAGCGCCGGGTGATCTGCATCACCGAGTTCATAAGGGGGGACCTGTTGAAGAGGGGGTTCGACCCGGCCCTGCTGGATGTCATCCCCCCAGGGATCGAGGTCCCCGCGGAAGCGGGCAAGGAAGGGGACTACATACTCTTCGTCGGACGATTGGTAGGGACCAAGGGCATACCGTACCTCATCAGGGCCATGGATCATGTCGACGGCCGCCTCATCATCGTGGGGGATGGGCCCGAGAGGGAGCGCCTCGAGTCAGTGGTCCGATCGGCAGGTGTGAGGGAGAAGGTCACCTTCACTGGCCGGGTCACCGAGGAGAGGAAGATCGAGCTGCTCTCCAACTGCAAGGTGTTCGCCATGCCGTCCCTGTTCGAGTCCTACGGCCTGGCGGTAGCGGAGGCCATGTCCTGGGGCAAGCCGGTGGTGGCATCACGGGTGGGGGGCCTGCCGGAGGCCGTTGGCGACGGCGGGGTTCTCGTTCCCCCCAGGGACAGCAAGGCCATCGCCGCGGCCCTCAACCTTCTGCTCAAGGACGATGAGGTCCGGAGGGCCACCGCCCGGAGGGCGCGTGAGCACATCCTGAGGTTCTCCTGGGACAACATCGTGCATGATGTGGAGGCCACTTACCGCAAGGTGGCGGAGGAATAGCAGCTCGATGTCCTATGCATTGATCGCGCTCGTCCTTCTGGTGGCCTGCACCCTCGCCTACATGGCCCTGAGCTTGGGCAGGAAGGGTGGGATCGAGGTCCTAAGGAATGCCAAGGAGGAGTGGCCCTTCGTCCTTCTCCTGTTAGCATCGCTGGGCGGAAGAGCCTGGGCAGAGCGGTCGATCGTGATTTCCGTGCCTCCCCTGCTGTTGCCCGATGCCTTCCATCTCCTCGGAAAAGAGGTCGCGGTGATGCAGTCACGGTTTCCAGGAGAGCTCGTGTCCTTTTTCTCCTTCCTATATGTGATCGTTTTTCCCCTGACGCTGTTAACGGCTTCCCTGTGGATATTGTCCAGGGACCACAGCAGGTTCCGGACTTATTGTGCATCCGTTGCCATCGCCAGCCTCATCCTGCTGATGGCCCACATGCTGATTCTCTCGACCCGTCCCGCCCTGGACCCTGCGTCCGGAATATCCCCTCTGCTGTACCAGGACCCTTTATGGGGGCCCCTTTCCAGCCATCTGATCTCACGCGGTCAGAGCTTTCCCAGCGGCCACACCGTCCTCCTGACCGTGGTCGTCCTGTCGCTGCAGGGGGAGGGAAGAGCAGTAACGATCGCCCTCTCCATTCTCTGCCTCACCATGCCAGGTTTGCTCTACCTCGGACTCCACTGGCCTGCGGACCTGGTCTTCGGCCTGCTCCTGGGATGGTTCAGCGCCGTATCTGGACGGTCTCTGCTGGGCATATCCGGAGGAGGTCGTCCTACCCGATGGAGACGAGGGTCACTGTGAAGGTCAGCTCCTTCCCTGCCACCTCTTTGTCGTGATTGATGATGGCCGTCCCGTTGGCCTCGTCCACGCTCTCCACGTAGATCTCGGAGCCGTTGTAGTCGAGACCTTTCTTGTTGAACGCGCTGGAGGAATCGAGCTGGTGATGCACCGTGATGTTATCGCCTGTACTGTCGTAGGTGGCGTTGATCTGCCAACCATAGCTGGGGTCCGATGAGCTTCCATACGCCCTGAACTCAGCACCACCAACAGGTATGTTGTTGAGGATCCGGACGTTCTCACCGTCGACGAACAGCACCTGCACGTTCCAACCATAGATCGGGTCGGTGTACAGCATGAAGCCGGCGGGAGTCGCGCTGAAGTAGTCCTCGAAATCGCTTATGGACATCGTCCTCTGGACCGGCACCGACTCCGTGAGCTGGAGGATGGTCAGCTTGCTCTCGTTGAGCTTGTAACCCTCGCCAGCGGGTATGACGATCGTCCTCGTCTCCCCCTTCTTCATGCCCACGATCCCGTCGCTGAATCCGGCCAGTGTGCCCTGCGAGCCAAGGACGAACTCATAGGGCCGGTAGACGGTCTCGTTGCCCCTGAAGGTGAACGAGAGCGACTTGGGGTAGGTGGCATTGTCCGCGGCCACCGAGTAGATCGAGGTGTCGAAGACCCTTCCATCCGCCAGCCTCCCTATGTAGTCGACCTTCACTGTATCTCCTTTCTGCGCTGCCCGGCTCTCTGCGGTGAAGAACAGGAAAGCCCCTACTGATGACACCACCAGCAATAGGACGATAACGAGGGCTATGAGAGCGTTCTTACCATCACGATCCTGGGATAATGTGGACCTCGACCTCATGGGACCGGGCCAGTGATTCTGTTCGCTCGATTTATAATATGTGGTCCAAAAGGCAAAGATGGCACAATGTAAGGTTCCGGCCAGGATGGTTCTGGACCTCCGAACTTGTTCGATCCTCGAACCTAATTTTTTTGCTCGCTACCTCCGAGAGGGCCAGTTGGGATGCGATAGCCATATTCTCCGGAGAAACGGTAAATATGCGACAGGTATTAGGAGCGGCCTGATGAAGACCCTTTACATTCACTCCGACTACCTGGAGTACGCCGTTAAGAAGCCTACTCCCGTCGCCGACCAGATCACCGAGGATGAGAAGCAGGGTCGGTTCGAGGAGGTCCTGGTAGCCTTCATCAGCGTGGAAAAAGAGGATGAGAGTGATCCTGACGCTATAGCTGAGAGGGTCACCGAGGACCTGGCTCAGGTCTCCAAGAAGGTCGGGGCGAACACCGTTGTTCTCTACCCATACGCTCACCTGTCCTCCTCACTGTCCTCGCCGGATGCAGGGAAGAAGATGCTCCGGACCGTGGAGGCGATGCTCCGGGAGAAAGGTGTAAAGGTCCATCGGGCGCCATTCGGCTGGTACAAGTCCTTCAAGATCAGCTGCAAGGGGCACCCCCTATCTGAACTGTCCAGGGAGATGCGCCTCGAGGCCAAGAAGGTCGAGGTGGAGAAGTACGATCCATCGGTCATGCTCAAGCAGATATCCAAGACCAAGCTGAGCAAGGGCGATCTCAAGGAGAACGATCACCGCATCATCGGACAGAAACTGGACCTATTCAGTTTCTACGACGTTGCGCCGGGAATGGTGTTCTGGCATCCCAAGGGGCTGGTGATACGCAACGCCCTAATCGACTTCTGGAGGGCAGAGCACAGGAAGGCCGGTTATGTGGAGATAAAGACCCCTCAGGTCATGAGCGACGTCCTGTGGAAGACCTCCGGCCACTGGGAGCACTACAAGGACAACATCTTCCTAACCAACTATGATGACCGCCAGTTCGTGGTCAAGCCCATGAACTGTCCGGGTGGCATATTGGTGTTCAACAGCAAGGACCGCAGCTACCGGGAGCTCCCCATGAGGGTAGGGGAGATAGGGGAGGTCCACAGGGTAGAGCTTTCCGGCGTGCTCTCAGGGCTCTTCAGGGTCATCCAGTTCACCCAGGATGACGCCCACGTCTACTGCACGGAGGACCAGCTGGAGTCCGAGATAAACGGCATCATCGAGCTGGTCAGCAGGTTCTACAAGCTATTCGGTTTCCAGTACCGCATGGAGCTTTCCACCAGGCCTGAGAACTACATGGGCCAGCTAGAGCAGTGGAACAAGGCGGAGGGGCTCCTACGAAAGGTCCTGGAAGACAGGGGCGTCAAGTATGAGGTAAACGAGGGCGATGGCGCGTTCTATGGCCCCAAGATCGATTTCAAGATCAAGGACTCTCTGGGAAGAGAGTGGCAGACCGCCACCATCCAGGTGGACTTCCAGATGCCCGAAAGGTTCCAGATCAAGTACGTTGGGGATGATGGCAAGGACCACCGTCCCATCATGCTCCACCGCACCATATATGGCTCCCTGGAGAGGTTCATCGGAATCCTCATCGAGCACTACAATGGCAACTTCCCTCTCTGGCTGGCACCGGTGCAGCTGCGCGTGATATCCTTCAAGGAGGACAACGCCAAGACCGCCAAGGCCATTTACGATAAGCTGTTCGAGCTTGGTTACCGTGTGGAGCTGGACCTCAGCTATGGTACCGTGGAAGGAAAGATCAGGGATGCGGAGCTGCAGAAGATACCGTACATCATCGTGATCGGGGACAAGGAGGAGCGGAACGGCACCCTGGCGGTCAGAAGGCATGGCACCAAGGGCGCTAAGTTCGGAGTTAAGTTCGAGGACTTTATTGCCCAGTTGAACGCCGAGAACAGCCCCTCGGGGTCCTCTGTCCGCGATAACCTGCTCCAGTGACCTCTCTAGAGGGGTGCGGGTTCTCTCCTAAATTACCTTTTTCCCGCCATGTCGCCGATAGTGCATGGTCTTCGTCCGTTTTCGATGCGAGGATGATTGATGAAAATGCTGTTGATGTGTTCGATGGTGATTTTTAATAGACTTATTAAGATTTAACAACTTCCGGCTAAAATATTATTAGGCTCAGGGTTGATTCCACCGCATGCGGAAGATGGCGGTCATCAGCGTCTCCTTGAACGATAAGAACCTAGAGGTGCTTGACAAGATGGAGAAAGAGCTGGGACTGGCAGGCAGAAGCGAGGCCATCAGGGCTTGTCTCAGAGCAGCGGAGGCTGAACTGAAGGAGAGGGCATCCCTCATCGGTGAGGTGGAAGGCGTTCTGATAACCGTCCATCGTAAGAGGGATGAGCAGAGCTTCGAGGAGTCGGTGCACCATCATACAGACATCATTTCCACGCAGCTCCACTCCCACCTCAAGAACGGGAAGTGCCTTGATGTCATCCTCATCAAAGGGAGCGCGGACAGCGTAAAGAGCCTCATGGATGAGTTCCACAAGGAAAAGGACCTCGAGTATCTTAAGTTCATTCAATCCTGATACTGTTTACTTGCTCACCCGAGCGTGCATCACATCAGCACTGAAGCGACCGGTATGGGGTCATGGGACCTACCATCATGCAGAAAAAATTCTGCATAGACAATAATAATTGGAGCGGATGGAAGAATAGGACCTGAGGCTCTTTCAGCTGCTGCTCATCAACAACAGGATTACCCATAGGGAGATGGCTGAAGAACTGATGATCTCATTGCCCTCGGTCCGCAGGCGCCTTCATGGCCTGATGGACCTGAGTATCTCCACCAAGTTCACACCCAACATATCCGCTGGCTACCTCAAGGCCATTCCCGTTGAGGTCATGAGGTCAGCGAGTTCCAGTCTATAAACGCCCACATGAAAGAGCCGACCGATAGGAGCAGCACGGAGAAGTTATGCCAGTTCGGATCGAACGCCCCGGTCATAACCCTGGTGCTGAAAGGTCTAGATGACCTTACCCCCTCCCTGGAGCGTATCCAGGAGAACCTGAGGATCAGGGAGCTCACTGTGGTCATACCCTCCGGGGTGACCTCGGCCAACGTACCGGTCCACCATAAGTATGCCGGCACCAAGCCGCTCAAAATACAGGATGATCGTATCATTACGGCGCCGCACTATGATGCGAGGAAGCACTTGAGCGAAGTGGTAGATGAACTCGAGGTGTCCATGAAGGCGGTCAGACGTCACTTTGACACCATGGTGGAGTAGGGGTCGATCGAGCTCAACACCAATTTGATGCCGAAGGCAGCTCCGGCATATGCTCTCTCGTGCATGTCGGGCTGCGATCTGGATGAGACAAGGTTGTTCGGACCTACGAGAAGGGGTGGCTGAGGGGCGGGCCGAAGGCCGCCCACAGCCCAGGACGCGTCGAATTGCATAAGGGGTCGCTGGTCCTTGCCGAACGACGTTGGAGACTCCTATTGCGCTCCCTACCTTTTTTTCTATTGTCGACCGGTCCCGGGCGGCTTGATCCCGGACATAAAGCAGGAGGTATACGCCTCGTAATAAGGCTTAGGCCTTGGTATCGCAGGAAGCCGGCGATCGTACCAATTATGTGGCGTTCATCGCAGGTCAGATGTCGCGGACATCCTGCTTCTCACCCAGGCCGTACCCTCTAAAAGATGCTCCGCCTAGTACCTGCAAGCCGAGAAGCCTATCCCATCTCGAAGCTGCTCACCCCGAAGACATGGTCCAGCTTGACGGCGGGCGGGTTCTTGGTGTACATGCGCACGGTCCTGAAGACCTCGGCCAGGTGGAGGATGTTCGCGAGGGCCATCCCCCCATGGTTGAAATCGGGGACATCTAGGAAGTACCTCTCCCCGGGTATCTTGGATATGAGGCCGCGCAGCACCTTCTCCGCCGCGCGGCGACTATCGGCGAACAGCGGTCCTATCTTGTGGCCGGTCCTGCACGGCCTGATGGCCCCGTAGCCGGTTATCGTCTCATCGTGGAGCGACACCAGCACATTGGTCCCTTCCTGGGAGAGGAAGGATCTTAGGAAGTCATCCCGGGGGGCGGAGAAGGTCCGGGCATCATATGCGGATAGATCGTCCCAGGGGACCTCGGTCCCTAGCACTAGGTCAGGGTCATGGTCCCCTCCCCCCCATCCCCGGAACCTATGGTTCCAATAAGCGGGTCGGAAGCCCATCCGCGTATAGTGCGGGAGCATGTTGGGAACGCCGTCGGCCCCGATGTTGCGTCCCTTCCCCTTCTCCAGAACGTGCTCCACCATCCTTCTACCGATCCCCTGGCCGCGCATGTCCTTGCGGACTATGTTGAGACCAAAGAAGCTGAGGTCGCCGGGATAATCGACCAGTGATGCTGTGGACACCATCTCCCCGGCTATCTCGCCGGCGAAGAAGGCGTCGGGCGCTGCATCATAGAACGCCTCGGCATCATGGAGACCGGGGTTCCATCCCTCTTTGTCGGCCCAGTCCACGGCCGTACAGACCTCTTCCCTGGTCATGTTCCTGATCATAAACGGTCCGGTTGGGCGGTACATTATTAATCGGTGATCACCGGCCTGTTATGAATATCAAATTTTTTCTATAAAAACCATCGATGATAACACCATTTAGGCTGAGCTATAAGAGAAGGAAGAGGTTTCCGTGGATCAGCCCGAGGCTCGTATGAGCTCCGCGATGGCGTCCCCGGCCTGCTT
>MVRB01000114.1 GCA_002067635.1 Methanomassiliicoccales archaeon PtaU1.Bin030
GTCCACCAAGAGGGGCCGGCTGAAGCTCATAATCCTCGATGAGGCGGACAACATAGGCGGCCAGGAGGACCGGGGAGGCATCCCCGCCATAGTGGACCTGGTGAGGTCCACCAAGCAGCCGGTCATCCTCATCGTCAACGACTGGTACGGACTGACCAAGAAGAGCTCTGTTCTCAAGTCCCAGACCGAGCAGGTGAAATTCTCCCGCATCAAGAGCGTCACCGTCAGGGGCGTTCTCAGGAGGATAGCCAAGGACCAGGGGGTTAGGGTCTCGGACCGTGCCCTGGAGATCCTTGCCGAGAACTCCGATGGCGACCTGCGCTCGGCCATCCGGGACCTGCAGGCAGTGGCTTTGGGTAAGGAGGAGGTCACCGACCTCAACACTACGGTGGTGTCGGCCAGAGAGGTGGAGAGGACCATGTACATGGTCATGGACGAGGTCTTCAAGTCCACCGATGCCCAGGGTGCCCGGCTCAGGATGATGGAGGTGGATGAGACCCCGGAGACCAAGCTGCTATGGATCGAGGAGAACCTGCCGATGGCGTACCGGGACCACCTTGACCTCCATCGGGGAATGAAGGCCGTCGCGCGTGCGGACACCTTCCTAGGCCGGGTCCGCAGGCGCCAGCACTATGGGTTCTGGAGCTACGCAGGTGACCTGCTGTCGTTCGGGGTATGCGCTGCTAAGACCAGGGAGGTCAGGGGCTACCTCCGCTACAGCTTCCCCATGTACCTGATGAAGATGTCCCGCAGCAAGAGCAACCGGGCGATACAGAACGGCATCTCCGCCAAGCTGGGGGAGGCCACCCATCAGTCCGCGGCCCAGGCCCGGCAGGTGCTGCTCCCGTACTTCAGGACCCTGTTCCAGAATGACAAGGGGTTCCAGCTGAGGACAGCGATGGAGCTGCAGCTCGAGGATGAGGAGGTCGCCTTCCTTCTGGGGGAGAAGATAGACTCCAATGCCGTGAAGCATCTGATGAACGACATCAAGAGGGTCCTCGATGCCAAGGAGCAGCGCATGGAGAGGGCCATCGAGCGCCCCCGCCCGGATGCGGAGGCCAAGGCCGAGAAGGCGGAGGTAAGGCCGCAGCCCGCCCCCTCCCAGCGGACGTTGTTCTGAGGTTTCCATGACCGACGACATGAACAGGGCGCGGGAGAAGCAGCAGTATAAGATGCACGGCGGCCACGCTGCGGTGAAGCTCTGCCACTGGATGCAGCAGTCGCTTCTGAAAGGGCGCCCGTGCTATAAGGAAGAGTTCTACGGCATCCGCTCGCACCGCTGCCTGCAGATGACCCCCGTGGTCAATCAGTGCAGCCACAACTGCCTGTTCTGCTGGCGGGTGCAGGGGTTCGAGGGCAGTGTGGAGAGATGGAGCGAGCCCGAGGCCATGCTCGACGCTTGCATCGATGAGCAGCGGAAACTGGTCTCTGGGTTCGGCGGCGACGAGCGCTGCTCCCGTGAGATGTGGAAGGAGGCCAGGGAGCCACGGCAGGTGGCCATCTCCCTATCCGGGGAGCCCACCCTCTACCCCTATCTGGGGGACTTCATTGAGCTGTGCCACCGGCGGGGAATGACCACCTTCTTGGTCACCAACGGGACCTATCCGGAGGTCCTGGAGAAGCTGCATCCACTGCCCACCCAGCTTTACGTGACTGTGGCCGCCCCCAACGTCGAAGTGTACAGGCGCCTGTGCGTGCCCAGGCAGCAGGACGGATGGGAGCGGTTGATGAGGACCCTGGAGTTGCTCCCATCTCTGGAAACCAGGACGGTGATCAGGCATACCCTGGTCAAGGGATGGAACATGGGGTGGGAGGATGAGTATGCTCGTCTGGACTCCATCGCCGATCCGTTGCTCATCGAGCCTAAGGGCTACGTCTTCGTGGGGGACTCCCGCCGCCGCATGCACATGGACAACATGCCCTCTCATACCGACATTGTGGAGTTCTCCCGCCGCCTGGGGGAGCGATTAGGCATGGACACGTTGAAGGAGAGGAGGGACAGCAGGGTCCTGGTCCTAGGCAGGGACGACAGCCAGCTCCGCATCCCTGGATTATGAACGATGGCTTGACCGATCTGCGGAAAAGGACGTGAAGTGAAGAAAAGGTTCACGCCGGCCGTCAGGAGGCTCCAGGACATCAGCCTACCGCCTCGGCCATTTACTGGAGCCAGTGCCGGACAGGCGCTTAGCACCCGACCTACTTCATGCGGATGGTCTCGAGGTTCATGGGCGCCCGCGTCTCCACGTTGAACTTTTTGTATATGGAGGACGCCAGGTCGGAGCACTTGTGCTCGTCGCCGTGCCCGATGATGATCCTCTCTGGCTTGGGGTCCAGGGAGGCGATGTAGGACATCAGCTGCCTGCGGTCGGAGTGACCGGAGAAGCCCTCCGCGACCTCCACGTTCAGCTTGATCTTGACGGTGATGGGCTTACCGCGCTCGCTGAGCTGCAGCTCGTTCCATCCCTTCAGGATCTTGTTACCGAGCGTTCCCTCGGCCTGGTACCCGACGAATATGAGCGAGTTCTTCGGCTCGTCCGCCCAGGCCTTGAGGTACTCCAGGACGGGCCCACCGTTCATCATGCCTCCCGTTGCCAGCACGATGCAGGGCTCTACATCGTGGCATATGCGCTCCCTCATCTCCGAGGTCTCCACCCTCTTGAATATGGGCGACAGGAAGGGGTTCTGCCCCATCTGGAAGATCTGGGTGCGCAGCTGGGAGTTTAGGTACTCCGGATAAGCGGTGTGGATGGCCGTGGCCTCCCATATCATTCCGTCAAGGTAGACCGGCACGTTGGGCAGCTTGCTGGTGCGCATCATCTCCTCGAGCACGAGCATGACCTCCTGTGACCGGCCGACCGCGAACACCGGTATGAGGGCCTTGCCCCCGTTCTTCATGGTCCGCTCCACTATTTCCTTCAGGGTGTTGCCCGCCTCGACCCTCGAGGGCTGAATATCACGGTAGCCGCCGTAGGTGGACTCGATGACCAGGGTCTCCAGGCGGGGGAACTTGTTGACCGTCGGGTTGAAGAGCCAGGTCCTCTCGAACTTCATGTCCCCGGTGAACGCGATGTTGTACAGCCCGTCGCCGATGTGGAAGTGGCACACTGCGGAGCCGAGGATGTGGCCCGCGTTCTGGAACGTGAGCCTGATGTCCGGAGCGATGTCCGTGGTCTCACCGTACTTTAGGGGGATGCAGTGGGCCACCATCTCCCTAACGTGGGAAGATTCGTAGGGTGCCTTCTTCCCCTCTCCGAAGGAGACCTTGATGTAGTCCAGCTGCATGAGCGACATGAGGTCCCTGGTCGGAGGGGTGCAGTAGATGGGGCCGTCGTAACCGTACTTGAACAGCGCCGGCAGCAGGGCGCAGTGGTCCAGGTGGGCATGGGTGATGACAATCGCGTCCAGATTCTCCAGCGGCTGTATCTCGGGGGCGTTGAAGTAGGGGGTAGCGCCCTCCTTGTCCGAAGGGTCCACGCCGCAGTCGATGAGGACCTTGCTCTCCCTGGTGCTCAGCAGGGTGGCGCTCCTGCCCACCTCGCGGTAACCGCCGAGAGCGGTCATCCTGACCCAGGACTCGCCCTCTATCCGGGGGCGGGCCAATCTCCTCCCCACCTTCTTCAGGAAGCTCTTGCGCTCGTCGGATATCTGCCGCAGGTAGTTGCGGATGTCGGAGACCGTCTTCGAAGGCAGGGGCGGGGCGCGCACGACCTTGGGGGCCCAGCCCACCTCCTTCTTGATCTCATTGAGGATGCTTCCATGCTTGCCTATGACCAGGCCGGGGGCGATGGCCTCGATGGTGACCTCCCCGGTATCGTCCTCGAAGTAGATATCGGTGATCTGCGCGTCCTCGGGGATGATCTCCCGTATCCGTTTCTCCACCACCTCGGGATCGGCCAGCATTCCTGGGTCAGGGCGAATGGCTACCCTCCGCCGGAGCCCCTGGGCCAGCTGCCTTACGATATCATTGTTGGAGGCGAACTTCTCCATGTCCCGGGTGTATATCACCACCACTGGCCCCTCGAACTCGATGGCCGTGATGTTCACGTCGGAAGGAGCGATCTTCCGTATCTGTTCCTTTGCATCCTCTAAAACTCGATCAGCGCTCATGAATTTTTCCAGCTTGGTTTATATTTATTTACAAAAGAAGTTAAAAGATGTTTAGGGATGTTTGACGAAGCCGACCATCAGCTTCATCTTGGTCGCCCTCTCCAGGGTCTCGTCCGGCGAGAGCTCACGGAAACCATCCTTGTTGATGACGGCCACCGCATACCCGTCGCCGCTGGCGGAATCCCGTCTCATGGCGGCGTTCAGCGCCCTGATGGCCAAAGAGATGGCGTCATCCTCCGACATGCCCTTCTTGTAGTGGTCCTCCAGGACACCGTAGGCATAGGGGGACCCGGAGCCCACGGACACGTACTCGTCACGGATGGAGCCTCCAGCGGCATCTAGTGAATAGACATGGCCACCGTTGGTGTCGATACCGCCGATGATCAGACCTACGTAGTAGAACCCGTATGAGCCTCCCCCGCCCCTCATTATGTTCGAGAGGAGGGTAGCTGCGGAGTTCACGGACATGGGGGCGCTCCTCTTGAGCTTGTAGAGCTCCACCTCCGCCTTTATGTACCTCGCGAGCAGCTGAGCGTCACCGACCAGACCGGCCACGGTCAGCCCGAGGTTGTTATCGATCTTGAACAGCTTACGGACGTCCTTGTGGGCGATCACATTGCCCATAGTGGCCCGGTGTTCGGTTGCTAGTACGACACCATCCTTGTAGACTATACCGATGGTGGTTGTGCCTGTTTTCAACTCGTCATTAGCCATGACCATCAATCCATAAAATTGGTTAAAAGATGGATTCGAACTTGTTGGCTAACAAATGATGGGGGCCGTATTTATACTTTGCTTATCTGGCCTGATGATGTCGATATCAAGTGGCGGTGGATCTTCTGACGAAAAGCGCAGAGAGTATCGGACCTTGAGGGCCGGCCTACCGACGCCCCTCGGCGATGGTCGGCGCCCCGCTTACCCCTGGAACGAATTGCGAAGCGCATCGCCAGCCCGCGTCACAAAAGGTGTGATTCTAGACGTTAATTTTAAATCGGTCAAGAAAGGTGAAGAATGACGGGACAGGTAGCGTATAAGACCACTCCTGTGACACGCACTACACATACCGTGTGCTCCAAACTGGAAATGAGGGTGGCCTCGCGTCAGGACTTCCCGTGCCTGCCTGTCTCACAACTCTCCCCTTCTCATGAGGCTGTGCCGGAACCTAGTTTTCTATCGGCCACGTGCCCCAGGAGATACGAGCTTCCCACACCGCCCATGGCCCCGGTCATCATGCGCAGCATGTTGTTGGACTCGTAGAGCCCCATTAACTGCATCCCCCCGTCAAGGAGGATGGGGAGGACCAGGGCAACGAACAGCCAGATACGGAACCCAGGGCGAAGCGCGATGACCATGAGCATACCCAGGGCCAGACCCAGGAAGATACCCACGTCCCGGGCGCAGAACGGCATCTCGTTCCCGTTCATCGTGAGCGAGCGGTCCAGCCTCTGATGACAGTACACGTCCCCGATGGTGTACACCGCTGCGGCCAGGGGATTCATCTCTTCGATGCTGTCCATGTTGTCCAGGGAACCGGAGCGTCCGCTCAGGTCCGGAACGCTCCCCTCCGGCAAGGTCCATGGCACGATGAGGACCACCACGGCCCAGGCTGTGAAGGACAAAAGGACGGCCCTCTTGGCCCTGAAGGACAGGTCCCGGTGCATCGACCATTCATCCTACCCAAGGACATAATCGTTTCCCTCCTGCCTGGGAAAAGGGACATAAACGGGGACGGTGCATTCCTGGGAACATGATCCCGCTCCCCGACGAAATGATCGCGCTCAAACGCTTCCACGGCCACCTTGGCCCATATGCTGTACTGGGATTCCGCATGGGCCAGCTGGCGCGCCGCCGCTTCACCCAGCGCATCTACGCCCGTGTCCACAGCGGCACCGAGAGGCCCCTGTCGTGCCTTGCAGATGGCATCCAGATGTCGTCATGCTGCACCCTCGGCAAGAACAACATCACCCTCCTGGAGGACCGGCAGGCCTGGTCGGAGTTCTCGGACGGTACAGGGCACCTGGACATCCGGGTCCGACCGGAGCTCATAGGGGACATATCAGCGCGCTGCGACCATCACAACGAGGAGGAGATGGCCATGCATTTCTACTCCCTACCGGACGACGAGCTGTTCGTCGTCACATCAGACCGATCAGCCCCGTTCGGCAGATGAGGGAGATCACGACGAAGGTGAGGAAGGCGACCGGGGTGCGTGTCGCGTAGCAGTGCACCACCCCCTTCCAGCTCCTCTCGCCCATTATGAGCACCGTGAAGAAGGATACCAGCAGGGACAGCTCCCCGATGTACAGCCCGGTCACCAGCTCTAGGTCGGCGGCGAGGCCGGACATGGAGCCAGCGCTCTCGCCTATCAGGGAGAACAGGGCTCCTGTGACCCCCAGGACCATGGGGGCGAAGAACGTTCCCGTGGACCGCATCATGTCCACCACGCCCCGCAGCCTCTCCTCCACCCTGGCCTGGCAGCCGCGAAGGTCCGACAGCATCTGGGCCAGGTGAAGGGCTATCTGACCGGCATAGACGGGGTCCCTGTGGGCGCACTGAAGGACGGTGGCGTAGGCGTTCTCCGCCACTGGCGATGCCGCTCTCAATGTACCGTCCTCGACAAGAAGATCCTCCAGCCTTCTCCCCGTTAGGCGTTGGCGGTAGAGGAGGGAGCTCATCATATCTACGAACGCCCCCTCCCTCATGTTGAGGGCCACGCTCTCCAGCGCGCGCTCGGCGGTGCTCCCGGAGACCATGCGGTTCCCCACCTGGAAAAGGGCCGCCGTGGCTTCCTTCTCGAGAAGCCCTTTGATCTTATGAACGGAGGAATAGGAGCGCAGTCTCCAGTAGAGGAAGGGGCAGGGTGTCAGCACCGCCGCTCCGGATATGGCCAGCGGCCCCATGTTGAGCAGTGCGGCAGAGGCAACGGCGGCCCCCCATACAAGCAGAAGATGAGGCGGGAAGAGGCTACGCACATCCTCCCTTCCGCTGACCATCCCCAGGGGGTTCCGGGACAGGATGCTCCAGGCATAGATGAGCGCCGAT
>MVRB01000115.1 GCA_002067635.1 Methanomassiliicoccales archaeon PtaU1.Bin030
TTCGAGCCCTTGGACACAGCCATGCATTAAATCGAATATTTTCTTTATATATCAACAATCGTCCGTGAAACTCAACTTCCGGATGACAAATGCCCATTGTTGATCGATGTTCTGATAGGACCGGTGTTGCTGATCGCGAAATAAATGATTGCCCCTCCCACTCCCCAGGATCATCGGGACATATCCTTCAGCTGCTGACCTTGCGGGAGAAGAGCACCCCCGACGAGACCAGGACGACCGCGGCCAGCGCCAGGCCGATCAGCGCCGAGGCCTCGGTCGAGACCACGTTCTCCAGCGAGGTGAGGACTATCACGGCGGACAGCTGGTTCCCGCCGTATATGGTGAGGATGACCCCCAGTAGCACCGACCTCACTAGGGTGCCGACCAGCACCGCCACGGCGCAGGAAACGCAGGCCATGGTCATGACGACAAGCATAGGCTGCCCCAGCTCGTTCAGCTCCACGGTCCCCTGAACCGACCAGTCGTAGGCGCTTGCCACCAGAATTGCGAAGACGGCTGCCAGGACCACGCAGGCTACGACCGCAAGGTACTTGGCCAGCAGGAGGTGCGAGCGCTTCACCGGCCGGACCAGGAACAGGTCGTACACGCCCTGGGTCCTCTCGTTGATGACGCTCACCGAGAGCGTGGTCGAGGCCAGCAGGCCTGCCATCGACGATATGGTCACCGCAGTGAAGGCGGCAAGGGGCATGCCCCCGAGGTCCGGGGACAGGAGGTACATGAGGACCGCGATAAGGGGCATCCCTATCAGCAGGGCGATCATGACCTTGGAGCGGTAGAAGCCGTTCACCTCGTCCCTGAACAGAAGAGCGAGGCTCACTTCGATCCCCCCACGTGGCCATGTAGATGTCCTCGAGCTTAGGATCGCGGATGTTGAATGCCCGTACATGGCAGCCGGCCTTCATCATCGCCTCTATTATCCTGGATGCGAGCGCGTCCCACTGCGAGGCATCGTCAATCTGCACCACCAGCCAGCCGGGCGAGGGCTGCCTGATGTCCGTACCGGGAACGCTCACCGACCTCCACTCCCCCCGGTCGTCCGCTAGCTCGACCACCAGCTCCGAGCGCAGGGACACCATCCTCTCCAGCCCGTCTATCGGTCCGGAGTAGCGCACCTTCCCGTTATGCAGGAGGCCGACCTCATCGGCCAGGTCCTCGACGTCGGAGAGGATGTGGGACGAGAACAGGATGGTCGTTCCCGATGCCCTCAGCTCCCGTATGATCTTCTTGAACATGAACCGGCTGGCCGGGTCCAGCGAGGCCATGGGCTCGTCGAGGACCAGCACGGACGGCTCGTGAAGCAAGGCCTGGGCAAAGCCCAGCTTCTGCAGGGTACCCCCTGAAAGCTTGCCGACCCTCCTCCTCCGATGCTCCTCTAGTCCCAGCTGGGACAGGACCTCGTCCACCCTCGTGCGTAATCTCTCCCCCTCCAGGCCGGAGAGACGGCCGAGGGTCAGGAGCACCTGCTCGCAGGTCCTCCACTCCTGGAACGCCGCCTTCTGGGGAAGGTACCCCACCCTGACCTTCGTCTGGGCATCGGTAGTGCTCATATCCGTCCCCGACACCATCACCTTCCCGCCCTGGTAGGGGATGAGCCCCAGCAGGGAGCGTATGATGGTCGACTTGCCCGCTCCGTTAGGTCCTATGAGGCCGTACACGGTACCCTCGTCCACCCTCAGGGTGGCGCGGTCCACCGCCGTGAACAGCCCATATCTCTTGACCAGGTCCTCTACGATTATCGCTTCCATCTGCTCACCTCTCTTGACCGTCGAAGCGAGGGGCGGGCTCTTGAGGTCATGTCCCCGGGAGGTGAACGGAATGGGTCATCTTCACCACAAAGGTGGTCGGTTCGTCCCCCGGGCGGTGTGCGGAACGACCGCCGGTCGTGATGCCAGTCACTTCGCGCGTGAGTCGATGAGCCTCTGCGACCAAGTGGGGTATATGCGCATGTCGTAGTAGAGGTTAGAGAACATGGACTCGAAGTCTTCGCCGGAGTTGAGGCTCTTCTCCGCCTCCCGCAGCTCCCTGAGGTCCCGTGCCCACATGGAGAAGATCATCAGGCCCGTCTCCACGTTGGAGGCGGAGATGCCCAGGATGTGGGGGTCCCTCCTGTTGAGAAGCACCGGGAACATGTCCTCCAGCCGGCGGTCCGTCTTCAGCTTGGCGTGGACGATGGATATGAGGTCCCCGGAGGAGCACAGGACGAGGTCGATGCTGAAGCTCACCCAGTGGTTGGTCTCCATGTGCTCGATCCTCCGTTTCACGGTCTTGGCGGTGGAGCCGACCTCCGCGACCACTTCCTGCAGGGGGCGGCGGCAGTCCTTAGCCAACGCTCGGACGATGCGGTAGTCGAGCTTGGTCAGGGGGTCCTTGGCCGGTGGCTCCCCGACGGTGAACACCGCCAGGCTCTTCAGGTCGTCGATCCTACCGACGTCACGGACGAAGGACTGGTAGTCTTACATCTCCTGGTTGCTCCGAACGAAGGCGTCCACGTACAGGAACTGGCCGCCGGTGGCGATCACGCGGGAGGTGCACTCATGGACGCCGATGTGCTCTATGGTCAAGGACAGGTCAGTGGAGGAGGAGCGGCCGCACAATCCCGTTACGCTCCCGCCGGTCACGAGCGGGGTGATATTAGCTCGGAACCCCACGATGATGCCCTTGGCGATGAGCTGCTGGATGCGCTTGTGGAGGCCGTTGACAGAGAGCGATAGACGGTCCGCGAGGTCGCGGTACGGCAGTCGCGCATCCACTGCCAGCTCCTTGATCGTCAGAACGTCCGTCTCGTCCATGGCCGGCCCCTAATTACCTTTATGAAGATAAAAAGGGGGTTCGTACGCTGAACATGTCATGGACCGTTACAGGTATTTTATCGCCTGAAACGTGCGATCCGGCGTAGCAGGCCGCATCGCTCCATTAAGGGAAGATGTTTGTACTAGAACCAGGTTGTCGCCGATGTTGGACATAGGTCAGGCGTTGGACTCATTCGTCAATGGAATGATGCAGTTCCTAGCTCAGACCGCTAATGACCCAGTGATGTACAGCATCGTGTTCTTTGTATATGCCGTTCTTGCTGCCATCATCCTCCCCATACCTGTGGAGGTGGGGCTATTGCTCAGCCATCACACTCCTATCATCTGGCTGGTCATCTTGCTTGGTCTGGGGAAGATGTTGGGAAGCATCCTGGTCTTCTACCTGGGCCTCGGCGTTGGAGAAAAGGTGCGCGGTTGGTCCGTCCGATGGGCATGGTTCGATTGGTTCCTTAAGAGATGCGAGTGGCTGGTGTCCCGTTTACACTACATGGGGTTGTACATCCTTCTGTCCATCCCGCTGATGTCAGATACGGTCCCCCTCTACATCTTCTCGATACTCAACGATGAGGGGGTGTTCAATGTACAGTTCTTCGCCCTCACAAACCTTCTAGCGGGCTTCTCTCGGGCCATGATTCTCTTCCTTCTGCTTCACCTCTTTGGAGTGGACCTGTTCCACTGAGGCCGATCATCAGGTCCGATACTCACCGCCAATGTTATTTGTGACACGTTGCATCGGCTGCGAATGAAACCCTGTCCGCCCTCTAACGGACCTCTGAGCTTTGGCTCCGGCGGACCCTGTTGAAAAAAATATTTTGAGTGTTAGGTCCGCCCCCTCCTCTGATGACCGCAGCCTTGATGGGGGCTTCGTGATTGCCTTACCTCATACCCTGGGTCGGACCGTGAATGCTTAAAAATACTTCAGGAAGCGAATCTCCCCTCAATGGGGCCGCCAAAAAAAGGGAAGGTCGTGCTCACCAGGAAGCTCAACACCTTTGACGTGACGAACAT
>MVRB01000116.1 GCA_002067635.1 Methanomassiliicoccales archaeon PtaU1.Bin030
AGCCCGCGTGCAGCCCGGTCATCCGATCCCTCCTGAGAGATCATGGCAAATCCGGTCAGTGGGCCGTGGGATAGAGAGCGCGGGTGGTGGGGGTTGGACACCGCCCTCGCCATGACCTCGGAGCGACCCGGCTCCCCGCCCCAGTAGTTCACCGCTCCCAGGTCCCCTCTTCCCAGTAGGTGGTGCAGGCGAGGGCTGTCATGGGCGAAGTAGGCAACGGCCAACGACTGGGCCATGAGGTTCGCCGCCTGATCGTGATAGGCCAGGCCACTCAGGGGCTCGAACACCTGTTGGAGCGCCCGATGGTTGGCCATCGACGGCTTGACGATGGTGCAGTTGCCCAACGCCAGGGATAGGGCGGTGGGTATAACAGCAGGGACGATGGAGTTGCCCGAAGCGATTATAAGGACAGGGCCAGCTGGTAGGTGGCGGACCTCCCCCGCCCGGCCGAGCGGGACGAAGCGCTCGGTGCTTCCGCGGCCCCCAGGAAGGGAGACCTCGATGTTCTCCGCCAGGGACTCCTGGTCCAGGGCCTGAGGGACCAGGGACATCTCCAGGTCTATGTTGGCCTCGGAGTAGCCTGTGGCCTGCAACAGCTCCGAGCGCACCTCACGCAGCTCCCCGTCGATGGTGCGGGCCCTCCAAATATCTCCCAGCCGGTTCAGTACGGCCAGCCTAGCGTCCAGCGGCACCTTGCACAGCTCCGCCTGCACCGCCCGGCCTCCGGCCAGGAACCGGTCAATCGACACCTCGGTGAGCTCCTCTACCTGAACTTCTCCCAAGGTCACGGGCACGGTCTCCGGTTCGCTTCCAAGCACCCAAGGGACCAGCTTCATCTCTGACCTCCCGTCATCATCTCCTCCATGGAACCGCCGCAGGCCCTCTGCAGGCTCCATCCCTCCTTCACTGTCAGCCTGCGCTGGTAGATGAACTCCCTGCCGTAGAAGGTGGCCGAAGGTCGGGAGGTCATCAGGTCCCCCGGATAGAAGCATTCCAGCCAAGAGGTGACGAAGGGGTTGAACAGGCATACCAAACCTTCCTGGGCCCCCTCTTCCAGGGGTTCCAGGGTCAGAGGGTCCAGGAGGAACACCGTGGACAGCGGGTGAGGTACCTTGGCCATGACCCCTTGCCGGTCTAACAGGGCGGTGAGGGTCTCGGTCATCCCCAGGACGTCCATGAACGGTGTGGGCACTGTGGTTCCTTCCCGGTCCTGGGCGGTGAACTGCCTCCGGGCATTTTCGACAATGCTATCGTAAGGCGGGAGATCGTCGAAGCCTTTGGTACCTCCTCCGGTCACGATCGTGCCCCCCCTACCCAGCTTAACGGGGGGAGTGCCCGTGGCCATCCTCTGCACCAGCCTCTTCCCCCAGGACAGGTCGTCCATCCTCTTGGTCAGGAGATGGACCCCCGCAGGGGCCGTGAAGAAGAGCTTGGGCTCTTCCTTGCTCTTCAGGAACCTGATGATGTTGGAGGTGTTGGGAGTGAGCTTGGTCCAGGGCTTGTCGCCGTCCCGTCCCTCCTCCAGGTCCATGCCATAGAGCAGGTCTATGCCCTTTGACTCCAGCGTCAGCGCCACGAACGCTACAAAGCTCAGCCTATATCTCAGCTCGGGGGCCGCCATGAACAGAGCTACGCCCTTCCCCGGCTCCAGCGTCCCTCCGTAAACATGCTCGAAAAGGGCGGTGTTGGCTTTGACCATGATGGCCAGGTCCAAGGGGCTGCGGTAGATCTTCACCGGCGCCCTTCCGGTGGTACCGGAGGAGGAGAACGTCTCTCCCCCCATTTCCACCCCCGGTATTAGGAACCTCCTGTGACCGTCCCCCCTGAGCATGTCAGAGGGAACTGCGAGTTTTGCCAGGTCCGTCAAGTCGGGATCGCGGAGATCGACGCCGGTCCGTTCGAACAGGGCGGCGTAATAGGGACTGCGCCTATGGAAGAATCGCAAGCATTCGCCCGTCAGCTCCTTCCTGAGCCTTGCGAGGGAGTCCGGGGGAAGGGAGAAGAGGTCCTCTTGGACCAGGCTCCACATCTTATTCACGAAAGGATCGGACAACAGGGCGCTGGATCGGGCCCTCTGGAAAATATCCTCGACCGTCATCTGACGCAGATATCCTGACCCAGTATCTTTATGGAATCGGCGAACCGGTTCCGCCACATGTCCAGTACCGGACACTTGGCCGTTCTACGATGGCCATTCGCGTGCCTAAGGCCGTTCCGTTCGGCGGATAGGGGTCCGTTCGAACCTTACGGAATACAGTGAACGCACCTCAAGGGTTTGGGTTCCAGACGAGCGCCAGAAGCTTGGTGGTGATGTTGGTCTTAGTAGGCTTGATGGAAAGAGTCTCCAGCTTCTCCGTCAAAGGATCGATGCGCGCGCTCAAGGCCCTAACCTCCGCCTGGAACTCTTCCTCGAGCCGGTCGCGCTGCTGCTTCAGGGCCTCCAGGTTCTCCTTGGCGTACTCCACATCCTGCTTCTCCTTAGAGGAGCGGCTGAGCTGCTTGGCCGATCTGCTCGCCGCGGTGCTAGCCTTCCTTCCCACCATGGCCCCCAGGATGGAGGAGCCCAATGTCATGGCCGTCTGGTATTTCTGGCTGCGCGCCTGCTCCTGCTCCTTCTCCTTTGTTATCTGGGCCTTTCGGATCCTCTCGTCGAGGGCGGCATACTTGGGGGCGTACTTCTTTCTCAGCTTCTCCATGCCATCGTCCGTGACCTCCCGCGACGCGAGCTGCAGACGTATCCGGAAGTCGCTCTCCCTCTCCCCAGGGTTGGAGAGCCTCTCCAGGCTGGGGCTCCACCACAGATCAAGGGCCTGGCTCCTGGCCAGCCAGCCCTGGAACTCCTTCTCCCAGGAGGTGTAGCTCTTGGCCTTTGACGCGGCGGGGGGGAGCTCCGTGAAACTCACCCCCTCGGCTGGTGACCTTCCAAGGGCTGAGAGGTCCAGGTCCAAAGGCCTAGCATCGTCCCAGCTGAGAGGTATAGGGTCGTTGGTCAGCGGTGCCAAGAAGGTCATGTCCCGGGTCACGTCCACCTTCTTCCTGGCATCGGCGAACCGGACCGTGGCGGA
>MVRB01000117.1 GCA_002067635.1 Methanomassiliicoccales archaeon PtaU1.Bin030
CCGCAGGGAGAGATTCCCGTTCATCAACGAGCGAACGGCCCTGCTTGTCATCGACATGCAGGGATACTTCCTAGATCCCTCGTCCCATGCCTCGTTCCCGGAGGCCGAGGAGATCATGGATAACGTGATAAGCCTTGTCGATTCCTTCCGTGCCTCACACAGGCCGATAGTGTTCACTCGGCACGCGGTGAGGAGCGACGAGGAGCCTGGCATCATGGGAGATTGGTGGGGGGACGTTCCTGCGGAGGAGGGCCCGCTCTCGCAGATAGATGGTCGCCTTCATCCAGGAGAGGAAGCTCTGATAGTTCGAAAGACCCGTTACAGCGCGTTCATCGGCACCGAACTGGAAAGCATCCTTCGAGAACAGAGCGCCGATCAGGTGGTCATCACTGGGGTCATGACCCATCTCTGTTGTGAATCCACCGCTCGCGATGCTTTCATGCGCGACCTGGAAGTGTTCTTTGTCATCGATGCCACGGCAACGGACCAAGAGGACCTGCACATGGGCAGCCTGCGGGCCCTGGCCGATGGCTTCGCCATCATGGTGACCACAAGGGAGGTGTTAGGTTGGATGAAAGGCAGGCAGTGACCATCATAGGCGCGGGGCCGGCAGGGATGGCCGCGGCGATCCATCTCCAGCGAGCTGGCCTCTCACCATTGCTATTGGAAAGGAACGTCCCAGGGGGGCTTCTGAGGCATGGGTACTGGATCGAGAACTATCCAGGCTTCCCGGGGGGCATAAGGGGAGATAGGCTGGCGTCCCTCTTTCATGATCAACTGCTGTCCGTGGGAGGGGAGGTCACCACCGCCTCCGTGGAGGGGGTCGACCGCCTCGCGGACCACACCTTCACCGTAACCACTTCTCAAGAGAAGGTCGCATCGGACGCGGTAATCGTGGCCACAGGTACCCGACCTCGTACGATCGACATTCCCGGGCTCAGAGAGCTGGAGGGCATCTCCGCGTTCTACGATCTCTTCGAGCTGTCCAGGGCGGCTGGAGGTCACGATAGGATCCTTGTCTACGGTGGGGGTGACGCCGCCTTCGACCAGGCCATACGACTGAACGATGAAGGCCACGAGGTGACCATACAATGCCGCTCTGTACCGAGGTGCTTACCATTGCTGCGAGAGCGGGCGAACGAGAGGGGCATCCGTCTGGTGGAGGGCTTGTCGATCGTGAGGGTGAGGAAGGGCAAGGTCGGGACATTACTGGAAACGGAAGGAGGGGGGAGCATGGTCGTGGACAAGGTCCTCTTGGCTTGCGGGAGGGAGCCCAGGGTCGAGATACTAAGCCCGGAGATCCTACCCCAGAAGTACACCTCTCCCCCACCCTCGCCTGTCCCCGGCCTCTTCCTGGCAGGTGATGTGGTGGGAGGAACCGAGAGGCAAGTGAGCATAGCCATCGGAAGCGGAATGAGATCGGCGATGATGGCCGAGAGATACCTAGATGGGAGATGATGAGTTGGAAGTGCTCGAAGTGTACGGGAACGATGCCCTGGCCCGGGTATTTGTCGCCCGGATGAGGAGGGGGGACCCCCGTTCCGTGGTAGAGTTCGTGGAGTCCGTTCAACCCCCCTTGTCAAGGGAGGAGAAGTGGGTGATCATCGTATCATCTATGTTCGGCTGCCCCATCGGCTGCATGATGTGCGACGCCGGGGGGAGCTACGCCGGTCCCCTGACCTCACAGGAGATACTGGCGCAGATCGATGAGTGCGTGATAAGGAGATACCCCGACCACAGGGTGCCATCCAAAAAGTTCAAGGTCCAGTTCTCGCGCATGGGCGAACCGTCCTTGAACCCGGCGGTCCTTGAGGCGCTGAGGGCCCTGCCAGATCGGTTTGACGCTCCTGGACTCATCGTCTCGCTGTCCACCACCGCTCCAGCGCGAGCCCATGGGTTCTTCGAGGAGCTGCTGCACATCAAGCAGGAGATGTACCGTAATGGCAGGTTCCAGTTGCAGTTCTCCATCCACACCACTGACCTCGAGAAGAGGAGGGCCCTCATACCGGCCGCAACATGGACCTTCGAGCAGATAGCTGAATACGGGGAGCGCTTCTTTGAGCCCCGTCACGGCGATAGGAAGATCGTCCTGAACTTTGCACCCTTGATCGACCACCCGATAGACCCCTCCAAGCTGAAAGAGCACTTCGACCCAGAGACGTTCATAGTCAAGCTCACACCGTTGAATCCCACGATCCGATCGATGGACCAAGGGATGGTGTCGGTGCTGCAGCACGGCCGTCCTGAGACCTACAAGGAACTTGTGAAAGCCCTCGATGAAAAGGGATATGAGGTGATCCTCAGCCTGGGGGAAGAGGAGGAGAACAGGATAGGAAGCAACTGCGGACAGTACGTACAACGCATGTTGTCAGAGGGACGGCGGCCGATGGACGCTTATGATGTGCAAAGATACCGTGGCCAGATATGATATGCTCTCGACAGGGACCACATTTCATCCTCCAGAGTATAATTTATACTGAGTTCACCTTAATTGGGGCGAGAAGATGAGGTCAAGGATCGTTACGTTGAGCAAGGAGCTCAACGAGAATTTTAGGGAGCGCGACGAGGAGATCGCCGGTTCCCTCTTGGCAATGCTGTCAGGGGAGCACGTTCTTTTCATCGGCCCGCCAGGAACGGCCAAGAGCATGCTCGCCAGGGAGCTGTGCAAGTCCATCAAGGAAGGGAACTTCTTCTACTACCTGCTC
>MVRB01000118.1 GCA_002067635.1 Methanomassiliicoccales archaeon PtaU1.Bin030
GTCCGGGAAACGCTCCAGGGAGAGGCGGTGGAATACCGCCTGGAGGCATGGCTCACATAGGCTGGAGGCGAAGCCTCCTCCCCTTCCTACAAGAACTGCTCCATGCTGCAAGCTGAAACTAGCTAGTGAGGCAGCATATCGGGAGCACATGGATTAGCGGCATTCTCGCTCGTTCCCACCCGTTCTATCCTCCATACGGTCCGCAAAGGGAGCATTGAGGGGCGGACCTCTAGGTTAGCTTCACCGACATCCGCGGACCTGGTGGTCTTCAGACCAGTGGTGAGGGAAGAGGTTTCAGGCCCCGAACTTCTCGGAGCGGTCCGCACGATCATACAGGATGGGCATCAGGTCCTTACCTCTGATACGTCCCAGCGCGCCCTTGGCGCAGGACACCTCGTCGTAGCTCTGCACGCCGTCCTTTATGCTGGTCTCCGAGTAGATGGTCAGGGGCACAGGGTCGCCTGAGTGGTCGAGCCGGCTGACGGGGGTGCAGTGGTCGGCGCAGAAGGCGATCACCGCCCCTTCAGGCAGGCCTTCGCGCAGCACCTTGGCCATGCCGTCGAGGCGCTCGATGACCTCGATCTTGCGGCGTGCATCACCATCGTGGGACACCACGTCCGAGGCCTTGACGTTCATTAGGACGAAGTCCTTCCGCTCCAGCTCCTTCAGGGCGATGCGGGCCTTGGCCGCCATATCGGTGCTCGTCCCTCCGGAACCTTTTGGCACATCTACGATCTCCAGACCGACCACGCTGCCGATGCCCTTTATGAGGGACACCCCGGCCACACATGAGCCCTTCATGCCGTATCGCTTCTCAAAGGGCTCGATGTCGGGGAAAGGACCGCCACCGCGTGGTAGAAGTATGTTCCCCGGCAGGAGCCCCTGCTCCCTCCTGCGGATGTTCACGGGGTGGGCATCGAGGATCTCGAAGGACCTCTTCACGAACTCGTTGACCGCGTCCGCCGTCCTCTGGGCCTCTGGTACCAATGGCCTGCTCAGCTGCACCTTGGCTATGGCGTGGGGATCGGCGTCTGTGACATGGGGGTCCAGGCCCTCACCGCGTAGGAGGAGGACGGCACGGTGCTCGGTGGCGTCCTTGACGATGGCCTCGGTCCCGGCGACCTTCAGCCCTGCCAAGGCCTTTACCAGCTCCGTCGTGTCAGGTTCCTTTATACGGCCTGCACGGCGGTCCATGACGTTCATCTTCTGGTCCACCGTGGCGAAGTTGCATCTGAAAGCAATGTCCCCCTTCCTGCCGATAAGCCCGACACCAGCGGCCTCGAAGGGCCCGCGGCCGGTGTACACCTTGTAGGGATCATACCCGAGGAGCGCCAGATGGGAGGTGTCCGATCCTGGGCGGATCCCCGGACCGATGACGTCCATGGACCCGGACGTTCCGTTCTGCGCGAACCAGTCAAGGTTCGGTTTCTTCGCGACCTGCAATGGGGTTTTGTAGCCAAGCTCCTTCACCGCACGGTCCCCTAGACCGTCCATAACGACGATCATTATCTTCTTGCCCGCTTCCATCTTATCTCCCCGGGTTTATGCATGAATGATATAAAAAAAGGTATATGGTGTGGTGCTCAGGCAGCGGACCTGGACCACACGTCCTCGGGAAGGGTTTCGTAAAGGCCTGCCTCCATACGGGAATCCTCTGAGGGCGAGGCCGCATACTGGAGGATGCGCTCAGTGTTCAGGTCCCAATAGAAAACCCTCCATATCCTGCCCGAAGGCAGCAACGCCTCCTCCCAGTGTGTTGTCAGTATCTGCATGTCCTGCAAGAAGTAGAACGTCCTGCGGTCATCATGGTCCAGAACATTATCAATGATCTCATCACTGAAGCCGAAGTAGTTAAGGACCCTGAAGGCCAGGTCCTGAGCGACATCCTGTGACACCTCCAATCTGTTCTTGATCGCGTTGGTCAGTACCTCATGGGTTATCATCTGTCTTACCGTGCCCATCTCCTCACTCTCAGAGGTAATCTGTTTGCACTACTATATAATGCTAGTGAATAATTCGTCCTAAAAAAAGGGGTTTCTGGTTCTGTCCAGTGATCGATGGGAAGGGAATGGGCGAGGGATATCATCAGATGACGATGTCCCCGTCCCTCAGGATCTGTAGGTCATCTACCCAGATCGACGGCCTCTTGACAAGGCAGTCCTGATGTATGAGGGCGGGCCCGTCGTTGTCATAGTTGAAGCCTATGGCGAAGTGGCAGGTCTTACCCACCTTCTCATCCTCAAGCATGTTGTTGACCATCTTGGCCTTGTAGTTGATGCCAATTCCCAGCTCTCCTATGTTGCGGGCGTTGCGCTCCTCCGCCACCAGCCCATTGTCGCGGGCCCTTTTCTCCCCGCTCTCGATCACGGCCAGGAGGGCCTCGGCGTCCGGGCCGCCGCTAACCTCGGAGATGTAGCCGTCCTTGAAGTCGACCCTCACCGGCTCCTGGGGCTGCACGCATCTCGGTATGAGGTCAAGGGTCCCATCGTACACGATGGTCCCCTTGGTCGATCCCACGACAGGAGACACGTATACCTCTCCGCAGGGGATGTTCCCTCCGCTGCCTGGCAGGCGGAAATCCCCGTCATCGGCGAAGGCCTTCCGGCCCTCGATGGAAATGGTGACGTCCGTACCCGCGGGGGA
>MVRB01000119.1 GCA_002067635.1 Methanomassiliicoccales archaeon PtaU1.Bin030
CTCTTCACGGACAACTGGAGGAGGACCGAGGTGGCACTCCGCCGAACCATGGACGTGGAGCGGGTAAAGGCCGAGCTGAAAGGATGGAACATCGCCATAGAGGTCACGGGATTTGCCATACACTTGATGGACCCGGGCCATGGCAAGGCGGCCGGGGTCCGCAAGGTGGCGGAGATCCTGGGCATAGATATGTCAGAGATAGCCTCCTTCGGGGACTCCGACAACGATGTGGGGATGCTTAGGGAATGCGGAGAGAGCGTCGCAGTGGCCAACGCCTCGCCGGCGGCAAAGGGGGCGGCCAAGTATGTGAGCGCGTATCCCCATGCCGCGGGGGTGATTGACGGCCTGAAGAGGTTGGGGCTGCTGTAGCAATTTAAATCATTTCCGCTGCAGAAGCTCCAGCGCGTCGCTCTCCGTGAGGCCTATGGAGAGCAGGAGATACTTCAGGGACTTCTTCATGACCATCTCCTCGGTCTTGTCGTCCATATAGGCCTCCATGACCACGGGTGCGCGCTTGAAGTACTCCACCCCGAACTCTGAGTAGTAATAGGCCGCATTGTCCGGGTCCAGCTCGGCGGCCTTCTTGTACGCGGCCTCAGCATCGTTGAACAGCCCAGCCTCCACACAGAACGACCCCATGGAGCTATGGTAGAGAGGGTTCTTGGGGTCCAGCTCGGCGGCCTTCTTGTACGCGGCCAGAATATCCTCGGTCTTGACCTTGGGAACCAGGACCGCGGCCTCGGCCTTTCCGAACCAGGCCTCGGCGTTGCCAGCATCGACCTTGGTAACCTTCTCGAACTTGGAATATGCCTTCTGATAATCGCCCTCGTTGAGCAATTGATAAGCCTGTTTCATGAGCTTGTCAGCCGTCTCTTCAGCCATCTCTGTTCCTCCGTTATCTGCCGTGATGTAAACCCCAATATGAGATAAACCTTATTGCCTGAGACGTGGCTGGTGCGACCGATAGGAACTAGGGGCGTAACAAAAAGTTATATAGCCTCCGTTTGATGCCCAAAATCGTACCAAGGCCAGGTCAGTGTTGTTATGGACAAGGAGACCGTGCTCAGGGTGGCCAGGGTGGCCAGGTTGAGGCTCACCGATGAAGAGCTGGAGCGCTATGCTGCCGATCTCGAGGACATCCTAACGGCATTCTCCATTCTGGATGAGGCACCCGGCGCCGAGGACTTCGATCTCGGGCCCATCAAGGTGGAGGATGTCCTGCGCGAGGATGAGGTGACCACGAGCGTCGATCCTTCCGAGCTGCGCGAGGTCATGGGCACCAAGGATGACTGGGTGAGGGGGCCGCGCCTCTCATGAGCTTCTTTCCCAGCGCTGTCTGGCTCAAGGAGCTGGACGAGAAGCATCAGCTGTTCGCCGAGCGCCTGGAGGACCCCCTGGCGTTCGAGGGTGGGCAGTTCCACTTCTCAGCCAAGGACAACCTTTGCGCCAGGGACTTCCAGGCACGGGCGGGAAGCCTGATCCTCAAGGGCTACCGACCACCATTCGATGCCACCCCTATCAAGAGGCTAAGGGAGAACGGCGGACTGCTGTTGGGAAAGACCAACATGGATGAGTATGGCTTCGGCAGCTTCTCCACGAACTCCGCCTACGGGATCCCTCGCAATCCGTTCGATATCGAAAGGTGCTGTGGGGGTTCGTCGGGAGGGGCCGCTGCCGCGGCCAGTCTCATACCGGACCATGTGGCTCTGGGGGTGAGTACCGGAGGTTCCATCTCCTGCCCCTCCTCCTTCTGCGGAGTGGTCGGCCTGACCCCTACCTACGGCAGGGTGTCGCGCTGGGGCCTGATCGACTACGGCAACTCCCTGGACAAGGTGGGGCTCATCTCCCGGACCGTGAGGGACATAGAGAAATACCTTCCGGTAATCGCGGGCCCGGACGGCCGGGACCCCACCTCCCAGGTCCAACCGCCGCTCGATCTCCGGGGCGAGGTCAGGACCGTCGGGGTGCCAGAGGAGGCCCGCACAGGCCTCAGCCCAGAGGTGGCAGGGGCTTTCGAGGAGGCCCTCAAGGAGCTTCAGAGGAGCGGCATCACCGTACGCGAGGTCCGCATGCCGTCACTGCGTTTCGCCATCTCCACATACTATATCCTGGCGACCTCGGAGGCCTCAACCAACCTGGCCCGCTATTGCGGTATGCGCTTCGGGGCCATGAACGAGGACTTCGATCAGGGCTTCAACGATTTCTTCTGCGATACCCGCTCACGTGACTTCGGGACAGAGGCCAAGAGGAGGATCCTGCTGGGAACCTTCTCGAGAATGGTGGGCTTCCGAAACAAGTACTACGTCAAGGCCCTCCAGGTCAGGAAGCATATCATCAGGGATTACCAGAAGATCATGGAGGATTGTGATGTGGTACTGACGCCCACCATGCCCTTCGTGGCCCCCCGTTTCGATGAGATCAAGAGGATGAAGCCCCTGGAGATGTACCAGGCGGACTACCTGACCTGCCCCCCCAACCTTACCGGCATGCCCCACCTGTCTATGCCCTGCGGCTACGCTCACGGCATGCCCATTGGAATGCAGGCCGTGGCCCCCCATTGGCAGGAGGGTACCTTGCTATCATTTGCCCGTTCCTGGGAGGGTTCCTTCCACTATCGGTTCCCGGAGGTGGCGCAATGAAGATCGGATTGGAGATACATGTGCAGCTACCCACTCGCTCCAAGCTCTTTTGTGGTTGCTCCACCGGAGGGGACGGCCCCAATAGCATGGTGTGCCCAGTTTGCCTGGGCTTCCCCGGCTCGCGGCCGTTCCTGAACAGGAGGGCGCTGGAGATGGGGGTCCTCATCACCAAGTTCCTCAACTGCAAGATCACCGACAGGATCTGGTTCTCCCGCAAGACGTACTTCTATCCTGACCTGCCCAAAAACTTCCAGATAACTCAATACGAGAGCGCCCTGGGCTTCGACGGCCACTTCATGGTGGGCGAGAAGCGCGTGGGCATCTGGAGGGTCCACTTAGAGGAGGACCCGGGCAGGGTCAAGAGGGTCGGACGTGCGGGAGAGGAGGTATCGTTGATAGATTATAACCGCTCAGGGGTCCCACTAGTGGAGATAGTGACCGCTCCCGACCTCTCCTCCCCCGCAGAGGCCCGGGACTTCCTTACCGACCTTATCATAGAGCTCAGGAGGCTGATCGGGGTTTCTGGCGAGGAGCAGACCATGCGTGTGGACGCCAACATCTCCGTGGGAGAGGACCGGGTCGAGATAAAGAACATCACTGGGCTCAAGAACGTGGAGAAAGGGCTTAAGTCCGAGGTCACCCGCCAGACAAAGCTCCTGGCCGTGGGCAAGAAGATCGT
>MVRB01000120.1 GCA_002067635.1 Methanomassiliicoccales archaeon PtaU1.Bin030
ATAGATGGTGTTCGGGCTGTACATATCTGTTCTAGCAAAAGTTGCAGCACTATAAGAGGGTTGACCCTTCAGGCCCGAGGTTCGATATCCAGGCCCGATGATCCCTACTACCATGTCCCGGTCTCCGCCCACTTCGATCGAAAGGTTGGCCTTGACGATCAGGCCCAACATGAGCATCGCCCTAGACAGTCCTACCCTCTGCCGTCACAGGAGGTCGATAGTTGCATCATCGAAGTACAGCGGCTCACGGCCTTTGGTCCGATGAACGCTACTGGACATGGGAAAGGTAATTAGGGAAGCACCATATCCCCGGGCCTGATAACATGGACCTGCTCTTGTTCTTCCTGAGCTTCATCATCATCCTGGCCTCCTGTGAGCTGTTCACTAATGGTGTGGAGTGGGTAGGACGAAGGTTCAACCTCTCAGAAGGCTGCATCGGCAGCGTGCTGGCCGCTATCGGGACCGCTCTCCCGGAGACCATCATTCCTCTTATAGCGATACTGTTCGTGGCCGGGGAGGCCGGGACCGAGCTGGGCACCGGTGCCATTCTGGGCGCTCCCTTCATGCTCGCCACCCTGGCCCTGTTCGTGTGCGGACTGTCGGTTCTTGCCTTCCGCAGGAGACGAGGGACCAACACCCTTCACATCAACGGTCACCTCATCCGCCGCGACCTCAAGTTCTTTCTTCTGGCCTACGGCCTGGCAACGCTGGCAGCGTTCCTGCCCTCGGACATGAGGCTTATAAAGATGGGATTGGGGATCGGCCTGTTCGGCCTGTACGGTGTCTACATATGGTACACAGTGCGCACAGGCTCAGTGTGCGAGGAGGAGCTGAAGCCGCTTTATCTGCATAAGCTCTGGCGCCGGCTCGTCTCAAGGTCCAGGGGAGCCTCCGAGGGCAGGGAGACGATGGAGGGCGGCATGTACCGGCCAAGCACAGCCCTCATCATCCTTCAGGTGTTCATCTCCCTCGGCGGAATAATAATGGGTGCCAACGTCTTCGTGGAGCAGATCGAGGCTCTGTCCACCGAGATCGCGGTGCCGGTGATCATCATGGCCCTTCTGATAACCCCCATCGCCACCGAGCTGCCCGAGAAGTTCAACAGCGTTCTGTGGATCAGGGAGCGCAAGGACACCTACGCCATAGGCAATATCACCGGGGCGATGGTGTTCCAGTCCTGCATCCCCGTCACCATCGGCCTGCTGCTCACCCCCTGGATAATAGACCTCAACAACCCCGTGGAGGCGCTGGAGGCCATGGCCTTGGGCATCGCCTTGCTGTCGGGGGTCATCCTCTACTGGCGCTCTTCGGAGACCGAGCTCAGCATGGCCAGCCTCATGCTGGGAGGCCTGCTGTACGTCGCCTTCTTCACCATGGTGCTGCTGAACGTATGAACGCACCTCAAGAGCAAATAGCTTGAAATAATAAGCGCAATTTAATCGGGTGGCCCATTTCGAGCACGGTAAGGTTGGCTTCCGCTGGTGCGACACCTGCGGCACCTTGGTTCTAGGAGCTAAATGCGATGTCTGCTCCTCACCCGGCAGACGCTTCGAGGTGTCCAAGCCTGGCGACCTGAGGCCTTGCATGGGTAAAAGCCTGGATGTGCTCGTGGGCCTCTTCAAGAAGCACTTCGGCCACGCGGACTTTCTCAGGAACCGCACAGTGTTCCTCAACAAGGTCGCCGGGGAGGACCGGACCGATGAGATCGTCTTCCAGGGTTTGGTCATCGGTGTGCTCCGCTACGACCTGAAGGCCTGCGATTTCCGCCTCGACCTTAGGCTGGAGGGGGCGCTCCTGCTGCGGCCTCTGGCCACTAGAGGAGTGGTGACGGTGGGTCACGACACGGGGCACCTCAAGGGGAAGAGCCTTCCTGGCAAGGCCATAACCTCTGTGCTGGGGGATTTCCAGGTGGGGGATCCGCTAATCGTTGTCGCTGGGAACTTGATTTGCAGCGCCGTGGCCAAGGTGCCGAGCGATAGCGTCCGCGAGGCCGAGAAGGCGGTGGGGGTACGGGATGTGGGCAAAGGCACCATCGAGGTGGCGAAGAAGCGCTCCTCCTGGAGCGGCTTCGTCAACGCCAACGAGAGCTACCTCCGGGCGCTGGAGAGCAGGGGGGTGTCCGACATCCGGTCTTTCATCGGCAACAACAAGCTTCCGGTCACGCTCTCCTTCAGCGGGGGGAAGGACTCCCTTGCCTGCTATGGTCTGGCCATGAAGGCCGCCCCCGAGGCCATCCTCATCTTCGTTAACACCGGCCTGGAGTTCCCGGAGACGGTGCGCTTCGTGGAGGACTTCGCCCGCAAGAACCGCAAGCGCCTGCTGGTCGCCGATGCTGGCAACGCCTTCTGGGAACAGGTCGGCTCCTTCGGTCCGCCGGCCAAGGACTTCCGCTGGTGCTGCAAGGTGTGCAAGCTCGCTCCGCTGACCGACCTCATAGAGAAGAACTTTCCCCGGGGGACGGTGACCATCGAGGGCAACCGAGCCTTCGAGTCCTTCGCCCGCTCCACCATCTCCTTCGTGGAGAGGAACCCCTTCGTCCCCAACCAGGTGATACTTAACCCCATCCGGGACTGGCGGGCCGTGGATGTTTGGGGTTACATCTGGTGGAGGAACCTGGACTACAACCCCTTATATGAAAAGGACTATGAGCGCATCGGGTGCTACCTCTGCCCTTCCTGCCTGGAGAGCGAGTGGAGGAGCACCGCGGAGATCCACCCGGACCTGCATGCCCGGTGGGACTCCCACCTCAAGGAGTGGTCGCGGAAGAACGGCGGTGGTGACGACTACGTCAAGCTGGGCTTCTGGCGCTGGAAGGTGTACCCACGGAAGATGCGCCAGCTGGCCGAGGAGGTCGACCTGCGGCTCCCTGAGGTCCGCTCCGACCGCCTGGACCTGAAATGGGTCAAGGGAGTGTCTCCCTGCCTCACCGGAGGGTACTCCGCGGAAGGTATCCTTTCCGTACCCCACAAGCGCGATTTCTCACGGGTGGTGGAGGCCCTCAAGACCGTCGGCCAGGTGAGGCACTCCAAGGAGTTCGAGATCGCCCTGGTCAAGACCAAGGACTCGACCCTGAAGGTGTTCGGCGGAGGTCAGATCGTGGCCACAGGCCCCACGCCGGAGAAGGCCCACGCCATATTCGAGGCCGGGGCCAAGGCGCTGCTGCGCGCACAGCTGTGCACCGAGTGCGGCATCTGTCTTCGTAACTGCAGGACCAAGGCCATCAGATTGGACGATGGGATATCGATAGACGAGGAGAGGTGCACGCGTTGCGGCAAGTGCACCGAGGCCTGCGTGGTGGCCCACTACTACGACAAGCTCGTCACCTAGACATAGGTTGAAATAGGCACACCTTCTCCACGAAGTCGGATGGACACCACCTCCCTCGTGGCGGCCGTTATAGGCTTCGCCCCTCCCATAATCCTGATGCTATGGACCCTTCAGAAGTACACCTATCCGAAGGTGGAGCGCCCATATTTCAGCGACCCCAAGCTCTTCGGGCTGTTC
>MVRB01000121.1 GCA_002067635.1 Methanomassiliicoccales archaeon PtaU1.Bin030
CTCGACCTCCAGCATGTTGTGCGAGGACACTATGACAGTTGTGCCGGCCTTTGTGGAGTCACGCACCACCTTGCGGATCTGCTGGGCACTGATGACGTCGAGGCCGGAGGTCAACTCGTCGAGGATGGCCAGGCGGGGGCGGAACATGAGCGCCCGGCCCACGAGAAGTCGGCGGGTCATTCCTTTGCTGTAGGTCTCCACCCGATCGTCGATCCTGTCTCCCAATCGGGCGACATCCATGCCTCTGGCAGCTATCTCAGTCGCTCCCTCGCCCTTCGCAAAGAACCGTGCGATGAACTCCAGGTACTGCCTTCCAGTAAGGTTCTTGTACGCACCCGCCTCCTCAGGCAGGTAGCTTATGATCTTCCTCACCTCATCGGTATCTTTCATCACGTCATAACCGAAGATATTGATGCTTCCGGACGTGACCTGGAGGAGGGTAGACATCATCCTCATGGTTGTAGTCTTCCCTGCCCCGTTGGGACCGATCAGGCCGAAAACCTCGCCCTCGGCCACCGAGAAGGAGAGGCCGTCAACGGCACGGGCCTCCCCAAAATTCTTCACAAGATCTATTACCTCTACAGCTGACAAACTCTCCATCCCCGTCTGTGGCCGCATATAAAACGGGTGTTAAAAAAGGATTTCGCCCCTCGCGGATGAAAAAAATGGAGAGGCAACACATACCACATCGTCGATGGCATATCCTCATGTAGATCCATCAGGGCCCTTTCAGAGGTAGACTCGTCAACGCTGTCCTTTGAGCCGCCTGAGCTCCCTCTAGGCCAACCACTAGGCGTACCCTTTCCATGAACCTCCACATGCTATGAGCTGGGACCCCATGCCCCAGAACACCAGAGGGAAGAAGAACCCTGGGAACCGCCCCCGCTCTACTTCGCATCGCGGTGAAGAAGGTGATCATGGCCAAGAAGATGACCAGATTGATTCAGAAGCCTTTCTTGTCCTCGTCGATCTTCCGCGCCCTCGTCCTAAATTCCTCCTCTCTATCCACGATGGTGGGGATTTAGAGCGGCGGCATTACCGCTATCGCTTCGGGAAACCTTTCATATCCGTTCGTGCCATGGACCAGGCATGAGCGGAGAAGTAGACGTCCTTCACCCTGCCCGGGACGCGGCCTTTCAAATGGCCGAGGACCTGGCAGCGCATATCCTGGAGAACTCCAACACATATCACGCCCTAGCAGGTCAAGATGATTACCCTGGTCGCGACCGGCTGCGGTTCGCGGTACTCCTGGTTATGTTCGAGGAGATGGGCAAGCTCATGGCCCTCGTCCAGCAATGCGAGAGAGCCGCCAAGGCAGATTACCTGAACGTGCGGGTGGAGGACTTCCACAACCACTGCCTCAACGGCCGTAAGGCCACCGCCCAGATACTGGAGGAGCTGCGTACGGCGGAGAGGGCGTCCCTGACCTTGGGACGAAAGGATATCAAACTATCGGAGGAGCCTGCCTTCGCGAAGGAGGATTTCTGCTCCCTCAAGGAGAGGCTGCTGTACATGGTAGCGGATGAGAGGGCGCGGAACCTGGACTTCGTTCCGCCTGGTGCCCTCATGGACCGCTACGCCACCATCATCGAGAGGAATACCCTGGCCGCCGGGGATTACATACATGACCTCGGCAGGGCGCTGGGGCTATGGCTGCAGCTCGGCCTCAAGCCAAAGGTAAGAGAGGGCGAACCGCACTCCATCCGCTACTCGTAGGCAATGCCAGCATATCCATCGTCTTGCGCCATCTTTATGAAGAGCTTCAGCCCAAAGCGATCCTATCGATCTGACCGTAGTCGATATGCTCACGGGATGTCCAGTAGAGCCTGTCAAGGTTATCCAGCCAGCCCTGCCTGACGTCGGCGCCGCTCATGCCCTTCCCCTGTCCCCGGGCAAGGTCCAGGCTGTCCTCGCTGGGGAAACGCAGGTCGGCGAAAGGCATCACTCCCAGGCAAGGCAGTCCTGTGAGATCGGTCAATCGGCGTATGCCCTCCCCTAGTATGCTGGCGTCCCCACGGAAGCGGTTAATGATATAGGCTTTCACCAGCTGCCTGTGCCTGGGCTCCAGGAGGGAGTAGGTGCCATGGAGGGCGGCGAACACTCCCCCCCGCTCAATATCCCCCACCAGGACCACCGGGGCCTGGGCCATCTCGGCCGTGGCCATGTTGGCGATGTCCTCCCTTCTAAGGTTTATCTCCGCGGGAGAGCCCGAACCCTCAATCACTACCACGTCGTTCCTCTCCTTCAACCTCTGGTATGCGGCGGTGACCGCCCCCATGAGCTTCTCCCTTTCCACCGTCTTTCCACCCCGGCCGACGTCGATATAAGGGCGGCCATCGAGGACGATCTGGCAGACTCCACCTCCCTTGGGCTTGAGGAGGATGGGGTTCATATCTCCCTCTGGCTCCCGCCCGCAGGCCCACGCCTGGTAGGCCTGAGATACTCCTATCTCCTCCCCTTTGGAGGTAACGAAGGAGTTGAGGGAAAGATTGCTGGCCTTGAAAGGGGCGACCTTGAGCCCTTGAAGAGCGAAATGGCGGCACAGAAGTGCGGCTATCGTGGTCTTGCCCGCGCCTGAGGATGTCCCCATGACCATGATCTTCCCCATTACAAGCCCTCCCTCAGTATGGTAAGCAGCCTGTTCATGTCCAGGCTCGAGCCCACCACGGATGCCAGAGCGTCCAGCCCTTCCTCGACGGACCGGTCGTAGTCCTGTGGCCGCTCATCCCTCTTCTCCCTATGAGGTATTTTGGAGAGGAACGCGGAGCGGAACGCAGGAAGGTCGAACAGACCATGGACGTAGGTGCCCATCACCATGCCGTCGGTCGAGATCGCTCCCTCCGCCTTCTCGGAACCGTTCTCCCTGAGGTAGAATAGGGGCGATTCCCTGCTCTCCGACAGTCCCATGTGGATCTCGTAGCCACGTACCTCTCCAGACCCATCGGCCAGTCGTCCGGTCACCTGGGTGGTCCTCTTCTCGTAGAACTCGAAGTTGGTGGTCACGTCCAGCAGACCCAGGCCTTCCCACGAGGCCCCCTCGTCCCCCTCCACTCCGTTGAGGTCGATGACCTCCTTGCCCAGCATCTGGTAGCCTCCACAAATGCCCAGTATGGGGACCTTTCCCCGCAGTGACCTTATGGCCTCGAACAGGCCTTTCTCGCGGAGCCAGCGCAGGTCGGCCACAGTGTTCTTGGTACCCGGGATGATGACCGCGTCCACCCCCTCAAGGGACCGGACCTCCTTCACGTAGACGACCTTCACCCCCTCCAGCGCCAGCGCGTCCAGGTCGGTGAAGTTGGCGATGCGGGGGAGCATGATGACCCCAACCTTCACCTCTCCCGACCCCTTCTCCTTGGCCAGGTCCTGCGAGTCCTCGTCCGGTAGAAAGTGCTCTATATGAGGCACCACCCCCAGTACGGGGATGCCCAGCCGCGACTCCAGCTCCCTTATCCCTTCGTCCAGGCAGCTAGCGTCCCCGTGCATGTTGTTGAGGATGATGCCCTTGATCATCCTGCGGTGCTCAGGCGGCAGAAGGTCCACCGTCCCGTAGGCGTAGGCGAAGGCCCCGCCCCACTCCATGTTCACCACCAGCAGGCAGGGGGCCTGGGCTATCTCCGCG
>MVRB01000122.1 GCA_002067635.1 Methanomassiliicoccales archaeon PtaU1.Bin030
CTTGGGCACCCTGCTCTTCACTATGACGTCCCTGCCCAGCCAGACGTCCCGGCGGATCTCGGCCTCGGCCCCGCGTCTGATGATCTCCATGTCCGCTCCAATCACCTTGGCCTAATAAAGTTTTACATGGGGCGAGGAGGCCCGTGGGAACTGTTCTGATGGATCTCTGCGAGGGGCTCTGCCGGGAGGGCACCGGCCTCATGGTCAGAGGGGGAGAGGAACGATGCCACCTCTCCCAAGAGGTCCTGTGGACACGATATCGAGAGGTCTGCGGGGAAGGCTGCGCGCACGTAGGGGAGCATGTAGCGGTCATCCAGCAGGACGATGGCCGCCCTGTCGGTCTCGGACCTGATGGCCCTCCCCGCGGCCTGCAGGACCCTGGACACCGCCGGATATACCTGCACGTACAGGTTCGCCTTGCGGGCGCCGAACCTGCCCTCCATGTGCTCGAGCATGGCCTCCATCTCCCGCGAGGGCGGGGAGAGGGGGAGGCCGACGACGATCACCATGCTCAGGATGTTGTGGGGGAAGTCCACCCCTTCCGAGAAGGAGCCGCTGACGGTCCCCATGAGGAGGTTCGTCCCCTCGTGAAGCTGCCAGAGGATGGCTTCGCGCTCCCTCTTACCGTGCTCCCGGCGTTCCACCAGCAGCCTCCTCTCCTGGACCATCCCTGCCAGATGTCCCTCCACCTGCCCCATGAACTCGTAGGAGGGGAAGAAGGCCGCCGCGTTACCCGGCAGGCCGCTTATGCACCGGGCCACCTCCTCGGCCACCTGGGCGTACATCGCCGGCCCCCTCGTCCGGAAGCGTGATGAGACCTTGCCGCCGGCGACCACCAGCCGGTTCTGCCTCGGAAAGGGGGAGGGGTAGCTGCGGCACACCGCGTTCCTCATCCCGAGCAGGTCCGCGAACATCTCCGGAGGGTGCAGCGTGCCGCTCATGAGGAGCGCGCACCGGACCCGGGATACGACGGGCGAGGCGAGTGGGGCGGGATCGATGAGGCCGACCTTGAGACACGGCGCGTCCCCTTCGAGGTAGCGGACGGTGAACTCCTCTGGAGCGCTCCAGGCGTGAAGGAAGTCCACCACCACGCGGACGTCCGGGTCTCCCCTGGAGACCGCTTCCAGCTCTACCGCCAGGCCTCCCGCGTCCACCCCTGAGCAACGCTTCAGGGGGCCGTCCAGGTCCTCTGCGATGATGCGCTCAGGCCTTCTGCGGGCGAGCTTATGAAGAGATTCGGACAGAACGTCCAGGTCCTCCTTGAAATGCTTAAGCGAGGCGGCAGCGCGGGCCCTCCTGAGCGAGGCGGGGGTGACCTGCCCGCTTCCGGAGTCCATGATCCGGTATGGGAGGTTGTGACCCTCGTCGATGACGAGGATGGCGTCCTCCTCCCTCCGCCCCAGGCGCTGCAGGAGGTCTGGACCGCGGCAGAACATCTGATTATAGTCGCCGATGATCACCCGCGCCTCCCTCGCGGCCTCCATCGCCGCTCGATGGGGGCAGATGCCTGACCGCAGGCAGGCGCCCATTGCCTCCTGGACATGGAGGGGGTAGTCAAGGAGGATGGACCGGGAACCGTCAGGATCGCGGTCGAAGTAGCATCGCGCCCCGCAGGTGCAGGGCACTTGTTCCCCGCTCCTGTTGGCAAGGCACATGTCCTCGCGGGCGATGAGGTCGACGACGGCGACCTGCTCCTTCCTCCACATCGCCCGCATGGTCTCCACAGCGATGGCATGCTGCGACTGGCGGGAGGTGAGGAAGAGCACCGCCCCGTCGGAGGCTATGGCCGTCTCCACCGCCGCGGTCAGGGCCACCGCGGTCTTTCCCAGCCCCGTGGGGGCGTGGGCGAGCAGGTGCGTTCTCTGGGCCATGCACATCCTGGCGTCCTCGAGGAACCTTCCCTGTCCCCCGCGGACCAATGGATAAGGGAACAGGCCTGAGGCCTGCACCTCCTCGATACGTTGGTTAACATCGCAGGCTTCCATGCCCGAAAGGAGGGAGGGCCCCCTAGCAGTTCGTTGTGATTAAACGTAATATGCGGCCGGTGAACGGCGAGCCTGGGCCCGAACCTTTGGACCTGGGGGAACGAGCTCCATCGGTCACCGGAGAGAAAGATTATCACCCATGAACACATCCTAAATGGACATGGGAAAGCTGCCCTTGGGATGCGGTAGCCTGGACGCCATGCTCGACGGAGGTGTGGAGCCCGGCTGCCTGACGCTGTTCTACGGCGAGGCCGGCACGGGTAAGACCACGCTCTGCCTGATCCTCGCCCGGGAAATGGCGAGGGCCGGGAAGAAAGTGATATATATCGATACCGAGGGCGTGTCCCTGGAGCGTCTGAGGCAGATCTGTGGGGAGGACTTCGGGTCGGTGGTCAGGAACATACTCTTCTCCGCGATCAGCGGCTTCGACGAGCAGGAGAGGATGGTGGACAAGGCCATCAAGCTGGTGCAGGGGAACCTGGACGTGGGTCTGGTCATAGTCGACTCCATAAGCATGCACTACCGGCTCACCAGCAGGGAGGAGGAGCGGGGGGACCGGAAGTCCCTGGCGGGACAGTCCACCAAGCTCACCAACCTCGCCCGCGAGAGGTCCATCCCCGTGGTGGCCACCTCACAGGTGTACACGGACGTGGAGACCGGGACCTACGAGGCCCTGGGAGGGCACGCGCTTCTCCACAACGCCAAGATGATCGTCCGTGTGGATAAGGCCGGACCGGGGGGGAAGAGGAGGGCGGTGCTTATGAAGGCCCGTCACCTGCCAGAGGGCCTGGAGGCGGACTTCGTCCTAACCTTCAACGGCATCAGCTGTTAGGTCTCCCTGCCCACGGCGAAGTCCATGAGGCCTGCGAGGAACTCTTTCTCCTCGCTAGGAGGAAGGCAAACCAGCAGCTCCTTGGCCCTGCGGGAATAGTCCTTGGCCAGGGCCCGGGCGTGATCTATGCTTCCGCTAGCCTGCAGGGCGGCGATGGCGTCGGCGATCTCCTCCTTCGTAGCCTTGTCGTTGCCCAGCGCCCGGAGGAGCGTC